>NZ_CP197171.1:3384082-3691726 GCF_052055485.1 Amphibacillus sp. Q70
CAAATCATCCTTTCGTTGTCAACGAAAACACTCTGGAAACTTCAAAAATAGTAAAATCATTACTGAACTTCTGGAAAAGCTCAGTTTATCAGTTATCGAAATCTAATTCATCAAGTAGAAAACGTTGAAAAACTTCATTACCAAACAATTGGCCATGTTCTGTCATTCGAATATGGTCGTCAGTTTCCTCTAACCAACCACGTTCGACTAATTCAGCAATCTGCTGACCGTATACATCGGCTATTTTCCAATGATATTTATGCTTAAATTGTGCCTTGTTAACACCAGTCCTTTTTCTTAAGCCAAGAAACAGTTCCTCTTCTATTTGTTCCTTCTTACCAATTGTTTCAGTGTGCAAAACCGGCTGTCCTGAAAGATTGGCTTCCTTCACATAAGCCGGGAAAGGGCGTAAATTGATCAATCGTTTACCTGGCAAGTAACCACTAGCCCCTGCACCAAACCCATAATAATGTTGGTTATTCCAATAGGCTAAATTATGTTGACTTTCATAGCCTGGTTCAGCAAAATTACTAATTTCATATTGCAGTTTACCACTTTGCTTCATCTTTTCAATCAATAATTCAAACATTTTTGCTTCTTCTTCCTCTGGCGGCTTATGAAGCTTACCTTTCTGGTAACGCTGATAAAAGATCGTCTTCGGCTCAATTTGCAATGAATAAGATGAATAATGGGGTAAATCATAGGCCAAGGCTTGTTCTATCGAGTCGTTGAAGTTATCAAGCGTTTGATTAGGTAAACCATACATTAAGTCAATACTAATATTTTGGATCCCATATTTTAATAAATGGTTGAGGTTTTGATCAACATCCTTGACTCGGTGTAAGCGCCCTAAGTTTTCTAACATATGATCATCAAAAACCTGCACTCCCATCGAAATCCGATTTACACCATATGATTGAAGTAATTTAATCTTATCTTGATTTAAATCACCAGGATTAGCTTCAAACGTATACTCAAGTACTGAAGACACATCAATATTCTGATCAATTATTGTCAACAAATATTCAAGTTGGGTTAAATTTAAAGCTGTCGGTGTTCCACCCCCAACAAAGATTGTTCGCATCGGATGTTTTTTATTCTCTAAGTAAAAAGACATTTCTTTTGCTAGAGCTTGTAAATATTGATCTGCCATTTTTTCTTCATAAAAAAACTTCGTAAAATCACAATAATGACAAATTTTCTCGCAAAATGGAATATGGATATAAGTTGATGAAATCATCATGCTTCCCTCCTTCATCACACAGCATAGTTAAAGGAGCTGCCCTTTTAATGTCAGCTCCTTATCCATACGATTGAATAAAAACAGTCTCTTAATAATGATTAAAATTGTTTACTGCTGGCTCAACTCGAACAAGTTGAGTCGTTTCAAAAAGTAACAGGGGCTGCCTCTCACTCAGATCTAAGTGAAGTTAGTAACTTAATCATCATCCATTTGTAAAACAGACATGAACGCTTCTTGTGGGATTTCAACCGAACCGACCATCTTCATTCGTTTCTTACCTTCTTTTTGTTTTTCTAGCAATTTACGTTTACGCGAAATGTCTCCACCATAACACTTGGATAAAACATTTTTACGCATTGCTTTTATTGTTGAACGAGCAATAATCTTATTACCAATAGCCGCTTGGACAGGCACTTCAAATTGCTGCCTTGGAATTAATTTTTTTAGTTTTTCAACAATATGTTTGCCTCGCGCAAATGAAAAATCTTTATGAACAATAAACGACAAAGCATCGATCTTTTCTTCATTCAGAAGAATATCCATCTTAACGAGCTTTGAAGGCTTATAGCCATCAAGTTCATAATCTAATGAAGCATAGCCTTTTGTGTTTGACTTTAAAGCATCAAAAAAGTCATAGACGATTTCTGCTAATGGAATATTATAGATAACATTTACTCGAATGTCATCAAGGTAATCCATCCCAATAAAATCACCGCGCTTCTTCTGGCAAAGTTCCATAACGGCTCCGACATAATCATTCGGTACCATAATATTCGCTTTGACATAGGGCTCATAAACCTCTTCAATTAATTGGGTTTCAGGCATAAAAGATGGGTTATCAATCGAAATCGTGGTTCCATCTGTTTTTTCAATTTGATAAATCACACTCGGTGCTGTCGTAATTAAATCAATATTAAATTCGCGTTCAATTCGTTCTTGGATAATCTCCATATGCAGTAAACCGAGAAAACCACATCGAAAACCAAAACCAAGTGCTTGTGATGTCTCCGCCTCATATTGTAAAGAGGAATCATTTAATTCCAATCGTTCCAAAGCTTCACGCAAATCATTATACTTATTTGGATCAATTGGGTATAAACCGCAGAACACCATTGGATTTAATTTGCGATAGCCTGGTAAAGGTTCAGTGGCTGGATTATTGACAAGCGTAATGGTATCACCAACATGTGAATCACCAACATTTTTAATTGAGGCTGTCAGATAACCAACATCGCCCACTTCTAATTTGTCTAATGGTACCATTTTAGGGTTGAATACCCCAACTTCATTAACTTCAAATTCTTTACCATTAGCCATCATCTTTATTTTATCGCCTACTTTTACTGTGCCTTCTTTTACTCTTATGTAAGCAATGACGCCACGATATGAATCATACAATGAATCAAAAATCAGAGCTTTTAATGGTTGATTAACATCACCCTCTGGTGCTGGGATATTATCCACAACAGCTTCTAAAATGGATTCAATTCCAATCCCTGATTTTGCACTGACTAGTAGGGACTCTTCGCCATCAATACCAATGACATCCGTAATTTCTTGTTTTACACGTTCAGGATCGGCACTTGGCAAATCAATTTTATTAATAACTGGAATGATTTCCAAATCATTATCTAAAGCTAAATATACATTTGCTAGGGTTTGTGCTTCTATACCTTGAGCGGCATCCACAACTAAAATGGCACCTTCACAAGCCGCTAAACTTCTTGAAACTTCATAAGTAAAGTCGACGTGTCCTGGTGTATCAATGAGATGAAAAATATATTCCTCACCGTCATGGTGTTGATACTTTAACTGAACAGCATTTAATTTAATGGTGATACCTCTTTCACGTTCTAAATCCATTGCATCAAGAAACTGTGCTTTCATTTCACGTTGAGTTAAGGCCTGTGTCTTTTCTAAAATTCTATCAGCTAGCGTTGATTTTCCATGGTCAATGTGTGCAATAATGGAAAAGTTACGCACATTTTTTTGTTCTCGTTCTTTTGCCACAATTTTTCACTCCTATACGTCGGACAATGTACAAAGTTGATTATAGCAGTGATAAGTGATTGATTCAATTATTTCTTAATTTGAATTCCTCAAAATCATGAGTTGTCTTCTTAGCCAAGAGGTTTGTAGTATCAAGAATGGGGTTATGAATGGATTAGAGTCTGCCCTCACATAGTCAGATCCCCTAGATTAACCAGAGACTGAAAAGAGCAAGACTCTATCACGGACGCTAATTTAATTCGTTAAATCTGTATACTATCATTTCTTATGTCAATTATCTCTTGATAATTTAGTTAAATAACACTCGCTAAATCCGTCACAATGGTAATGATACTTTCATAAATCAACAAACCTGATTTTTCAATCCATTGTGCTAAATGATAGGTGAGCGATTCTTGTTCTGTTAATTCTTCTTGTATCGTCACTTCATTTTCCTCAAGTTCTGAGTAGAGATCTGCTGAACTGATTAAGACATGACTCTCTTCTTCCTTTGCCTGATCATTCTCATTTATATTTTGTTCTAAAATGAAGGTGACACCAAAAGTAAAGATAAATAAGAGAACTATACATTTAACTATGAATTTTATCATCGTCATTGCTCCTTTTAACATTAGTTACTTGACGCTTGTTCTGCATCCCAGTAATAATCCGCAAAGATATCTGCAAAAGCCTCTGCCGTTCGATAAAGCTCTTCCAACGTATTATCTACGCCCCCAAATTCAATTAATATGGCATTTTCTGAAACATCTTGATTATAAACACCATTCCTTCCCGAACCTCCCATTTCAACAACTCCTCTACTTAATCCAGGGTATTCCTTCTCCAGTTCCTCATGTAATACTGTCGCTAATTCAATATTTTTTTCATTTTGATCAAAATCTGCACCTACAACAAAAAACAATCGAGCGTAATCTTGATCATCTATGGTAATAGTTGTATCTTCTTTTCTCCGACTATCACGATGAATATCAAAGACATAGTTGAGTTCTTCATTTTGTGAAAAAGCTTCTTCTACAACAGGTTTTGAGGCTTCATAGGATTGCCAATATTCCCATCCTTGATCGTGCAATACTTGAGTAAAATCTGTTTGATCGACTAATGCACCGATCCCTTTTGTTGCCAATGTTTGTTTCATTTGCTCACTTATTAAGGTGACATTGACTTCTGGATGGAAAGCCGCATTCGGGTCTGTCACATCATCTAAATGAGGTAAAAAGGATTCTCGATTATGCGTATTATAAATAAAAACTGTTTTTTCGCTTACCTCTTCTGTAACTCCTTCCCCCTCATCGGCAACTGGAGGTGAGTCGATCACTGATCGATCTTCAAGGATAGTTTCTAATGGTGCTGATGATTCAACAGGTAAATTGGAATAGTTCGTATCGGCTTGACCAATAATAATCCGGTGTTGATAGGGATAAAAACCAGGTAACTCATTACCAAACAATGTTCTAATGTCCGTTCGATTAAGTTGTGTGGTGAACTGCAATAAGAAATCAGAAAAAGTTATATTAGGCAAGGCTTCATCATATTGAGATTTTAATGGTCTCAATTCAGCTGTTAACATGGTTAAATAAAAATCAGCACTTATATTCTCGGTAATATTTAATAGAGAAGTGTGCGAGCTTTTTTTACCCACAGGTACAGACACAATTGCACCGACTATTGAAAATAAAACAAAGCAAAGGACGATCCATATCAAAAGACATTTACCAAAAATACTAAATTGACTTTGTTGATAGTTATGCGTTAATTTAGACATAAAAAATCCTACCTTCTCTCTTTTATATAGTAGACTATATGATAGAGATCAGTAGGATAGAACCTTTGTTAGATGATTATCGGGTAAAGCTATTTGGCAGGTGACTATCAACATTTTCATGTAATGCCCCATTGATTCCGCTTGCCAAAAGATGACCTAGATCATGAATATAACTATCAACTTCCTTTGGTGTTACCATTAAATTATAACCAAGCGGACTTAAAACTTCTTTGATTAATTGACGCTTTTCATTTTCTTCAAGGGTACCAATCATACCAAAAAGCTCTGCTTTTTTTTCCTGTTTAGGCATATCCTCTTCAGTTAATTTTTTTCCGCCAAAGGTTAATGATGCTGGCGCTAGACTTTTTGATGGCTTGTGTGACTCTTTTAACTCTCGACCAAAATGTTTGAAAACATAATCAATTGTATCACTTGTGATCGTAACAGCATCAACCACTGTAGGTACTCCCATTGAGATAACTGGGATGCCAAAGGTTTCGTTACTTAATTCTTTCCGTTTATTACTAACTCCAGATCCAGGGTGAATCCCTGTATCTGATAATTGAATCGTTGTATTTACTCGGTCAATTCCCCGTGAGGCTAAGGCATCAATCGTAATGATAAAATCAGGATCGACTTCTTTAACAAGCCCTTGAATAATATCACTCGTTTCCATTCCTGTCACACCCATCACACCGGGAGAAAAGGCAGCAACGGGACGGTATCCATCCGCAACCGTTTCTGGATGATAGACAAATAAATGCTTAGTGACTAAAATTTTTTTAATGGTTTCTGGACCAAGTGCATCTGGTGTTACATAATCATTACCTAATCCAACCACTAAACAACTTTGAGATTCTTGAATATCGTGTTCTTTTAATAAATCAGCTAACAATAGACTTAATACTTGTGCCGTCTCCTGTTGCTCATCACTATCTGAATTTTTTATCGCATTTGTTTCTAAGGTGATATAACGACCAGCTTTCTTGTTAATCTTTTTTGCACCTATCTCATCAACTCGAACATCTGTTACATGATAGCCTTTGACTTTCTGCTCTGTTAGCACTACACCTTCGATATCTTGTGCCTGTCTTTCATCTTCGACATACATTTCTCTTGCCTCAATGGCTAAATCAGTACGCATCTGAAATTTATCATCATTTAGCATATCATTACCTCTTTTACTGTTTGATTAATCTCTTGATTACTTTTTCCTACATTATATTTTTAATACATTCAATCAATTATCGATATTTTTTATTGAAAACTCTATCAAGCTCTGGTAAAATATCTTTTGTTCTGTAATAATTGTAATGATGGACCTGAACAGGTGGAGGTGAAAAAATATGGCTAATATTAAATCAGCTATTAAACGTATTCGCGTTAACGAAAGTAGCCGCGTGGAAAATCAGACAGCTAAATCAAACATGCGTACCAACATCAAACATGTTGAAAACCTAGTCAATGAAAATAAAGTTGAAGAAGCACAAACTGCTTTAAAAACTGCAATCCAAAAAATTGATAAAGCCGTTCAAAAAGGTGTTGTTCACAAAAATAACGGTAATCGCCAAAAATCACGTTTAAGTAAAAAGGTAAACGGACTTGGTGCGTAATCTAATATGTTTAACAGTAAAAGAGGCTGTTACAAAATGTATGATGTACATCTTGTGACAACCTCTTTTTATGTAATCTAATCGATAATACGGTAACTATTTGCATCAATATGGAAGCTAATTGACCTTTTAATTCACTTCTAGAAAAGCTGAGCAGAACGTACCTATCTGATATTTCAATCGATCATTCAAGCCAAAATGTTAGATAGTGACCTTCTATCATACATTTCAAACAAAATCTCAAACCAAAATGTTGAATAGAATGTTTCAATCGCATGTCTAATATTGACAAAGAAAAAAGCTATTGAACAATATAGGCTTCATTGTGCAACAGCCCCTAATATTTGGACATAAGTTGTTACAAAGCACTAGTTAAAGCTAAATATATATATATTAGATCTTAATTAACTGATACAAAAGAACTTCAAAGGCTAAGTTCTTTTCCATTTTACCTTGTTTAATAGCTTGATCTGTCTGCGCGCAGACATCAATGTATTGATACAATTTTTCTAATGTGAATTTTTTTTCTCTATCCATTGACATTTTAATCACATATGGATGAACCTTTAATTGTTTCACCATTTGTTGTTGCCGATAACCTTTTTTTAATAAAACTTTCACTTGATAAATCGTGCGTAATTGTGAGGCTAACAAACCAATTAAAGCAATCGGTTCCTGATTTAATCGAATTAGGTCTCGATATATTTTTACCGCACCTTTTAAGTTCTTTTCAATCACCATATCAACAAGGGTTAAACCCGTTGCATTTCCTTGATGTGAAATCAACTCTTGAGCAATCTCGCTGGTAACCTTGCCATTTTCCCCAACATATAAAGCGAGCTTTTCAATTTCTTTTTCTAATAAAGCGAGATGTGTACCCGTTTCATTAATTAATAACTGTTCAGCTCCTTTATCAAAATAAATTTGATACTGACTTGATAAGTGGTCGACCCACTTGTCAATTTCCCACGCCTTCACTTCTTCACAATGAATCATCATCGCTTGTTTTTTTAATTGTTTGGTTATCTTTTTTCGTTCGTCCAATTTCTCATATGGTGCAATTAAAATAAGAGTCGAAAAATCAACAGGCTGTGATAAATACTCCAATAACTGATTAACATCATGTTCAACCTGTGTTTTTGCTTGCTTTGCTGTTAAAAAAAACGCCTGATTAGCAATCACAATTTTATTATCCGTGAAAAAAGGATAGGTTTCAACTTCTAATATAACATCATCAATTGCTGTTTCCTCAAGATCATATTGTATAATGTTTTCCTGATCTTGATTCTTATTATTAACTAACTGAATAATTTGGTTTACAACAGATTCGATTAAATACTGTTCTTCACCATATAATAAAAAAATAGGCGCAGTTGTCTTTTTCTTTAATTGTTTTACAGCTTCCAAATAATTCATCTTTGCCATCTCCGATCAAAACAATATCAATTACTATCCTAAAGCTTGTTGAACAGTTTGACAAGAAAAAAAAGAAAGGGATCAGAGACATCTCCCTTTCTTTTATCTATATAAACGATTAATGAACAGACCTAGGTAACTGAACATTAATCGATATTTGGTTGCTGTTTTTTATCTCTATAAATTACTTTCACCAATTTTTTGTTTATTACGCCTGTTAACTGTTGCTAACTTAGGTAATCTTCAGCTCTTATTAAGATAATTGGTTAGCCACCATTTTAGTTACATCATGTTATTTATTAATAGCTTATGGGATAAACGGCAAAAAGGTTCCTCCTGGCTTACTGTTATGAAAAATAAATTGAATGGCTCCATTTTGATCTGTCCGATAAATAGTAAAATTTGCTTCTTCCAATCGTGAAATAACTTGTTCATTTGGATGATTAAAAAAATTATTTCTTCCGACTGAAATAAGTACATTATTGGGCGCAGTCACTTCCAGAAAGGTCGAAGAGCTAGAGGTGGCGCTCCCGTGATGTGGAACTGACAATGTATCAATTGATAATTTGGGAAAATTACTGATCAACTCCTTTTCAACCCGTTCTGAAATATCACCAGTAAGTAACCATGAATCATTTGAGAACATCGTATAGAGAACTAAAGAGTTATCATTTCGATCGCCCCAATCTTGGCTAGGACCAAGGACAAAAAATTCTTGCTCCGCAACGTTGAACGATTGACCAAATGATACGACTTCCAGATCAATATCTAATTGACTGAGTAATGATTGTATTGATTCCGGCCATTGAAAATAAACTGAAGTGATGAGGGTTTGAACAGAGAAATCATTGAGTAGATAGGCTAAGCTGCCGATATGGTCATGATCTTCATGTGAAAGAATCACCCCATCGATTTGACTAATCCCGGCTTGATATAAATAAGGTTTAATTATTTGTTGGTATACTTTATCTGAAGTCATCTCGAAATCAGCTCCTAAAGTAGCTCCAACATCATATAATATGACACCACGACGATAGGGTAGTTCAATGATTAGCGTGTCAGATTGACCGACATCAAGTGTCGTAACTTTACCATATGGGTTAAAGTAAGGAGTTAACTGATGAAGCATTAAAATGGCCATAAGACAGATAAATGCATAACATGATTGTTGTCTTTTTTTTCTTTCGAATTGTGCTAATAAATAAAATAAAGTGAGGTAAAAAAGAAACATAAACAAGGGTGAAAGGGAGCCAGTAATGATCGGTCGATAAAAAAATTGATCTACATGGGTTAAAACAAATAAAAAAAGACCATTTATTTGCTCAATAAACATGTCCAATATCCTCATTAAGGGTGGACAAACAAAGCAAGTCAGATAGGTTATAAATATGATTGGAATAAAAAAAATACTAAAGTAAAGCGTAGCAAAAACATTCAAAAAGAAACTATAAGGGTTAAATATATAAAAAGAACTAACTTGAATGGGTATTGTCATTAAAATACTAAGTCCAGTTATATAAGCAGCTATTAAAATAGGCTGGCTGATTTGAGCAAGAATCTTTTTTGAAAGTAAAATTGAAAATGTAATCAGATATGAAAACTGAAAACCAAGGTGGTAAATCCAATCGGGTTTAATCAATAGGAGCAAAACGAAGGAAATACTTAGAAAGTCGATAGTCGCAACTCGATGGCGATGATACCATGCAAGATAATTTAGACTACTGACGATGGATGCACGCCAAATCGAAGGAGCACCACCTGCCATGAACGGATAAAGTAATAAGAAAATGATCAGCAATTGATAAGTCGATTCTTTTGTTAAGCGGAAAACATGAATTAAGGTGAAATGAATAATCACTACGAGGATACTAATATGTAATCCTGAAATGGATAATAAATGTGTTAGGTGCCACCTTTGAAATAACTCAAGGAGATCGTCATCAATGGCTGCCCGATTTCCGAGTACTAGCGATTTAGTCCATGAAGCTGTATGCTCACTAAGCTGTTGAGTTAAATAAGCTAACTGCTTCTGACGAAAAGATTGCAGTTGCCCAATCAGATTAATGCCTTCACAGTATAGCTGTTCATTTTGATCGATAACTATTTGGTAATAGATGTTTTGATTGGACAAATATTTTTGATAATTAAATTGTCCTGGATTAGTTGCTTGATCTGGAAGTTGTAGATTACCGGTAACCTGGCAAGTGGCTCCAACGTTAATCATTGAATTTAAACCTGTGAAATCATTGACTTGAAACTGCTCATTCGAATGAGGATCCTTAATGGTAAAGATTGTATAATCATCCGTTTGTTTATCAATTGCCGTTACCTTACCTACTAGTGAAACTTCAGTATCTAAATCGAACGGATCATCTGGCTGATCTTGGACAAAATGATGTGAGAAGAAAAAGGCAACTAAGATCAGCACGGTTAATTCGATGACCGATATTTTTTTTCGCTTGAACCAAATAAATAATAGAGCTAACCAAATTAGGCAAACAAGCAACCAAATCGTAAATTTATTGGCTATATAAAAACCAACCAATACTGATATAACTAATAAATACCCCTTCCCTCTCACTGAAAACCTCCTTTAACGAATCAATCATTTTCCTATTAAATTCAAGGTTTGTTCCTCTAATGGGATATATTGAGCCTCAACGTTTGCCTCTTTAAATAAGTCAATCGCATAAGGATGATTTTTATAATCTTTTGCATAATAAACCGTTTTAATCCCTGCTTGAATAATCGATTTGCAACACTGCAAACACGGAAAATGTGTCACATATATTTCTGCACCTTCAGTGGGGACACCAAATTTTGCACATTGTAAAATAGCATTCATTTCGGCATGTACCGTTCGAACACAGTGACCGTCAATGACATAACACCCTTCTTCGATACAGTGTGCACTTCCCGAGACACTTCCATTATAGCCTCCCGCAATGATTCGTTTATCCCTTACGATTGTTGCACCAACCATTAGCCGTTCACACGTGCTCCTCAGTGCAATGAGATGACTTTGTGCCATAAAATATTGATGCCAAGAAATTCGTTCCATCTTTCTACCCCTTTTTAAATAAAATTTTTACGGTACAATAATATACTCTGCTAAATTTTCAATTGTTTTTGCCCCAAAGCCAGAAATATTTTGTAAATCTTCAAGCTCTTTAAATGGACCATTTTCTTCACGGTATTGAATAATAGCTAAAGCTTTAGTTGCACCAATTCCTGGTAATTGTTCTAATTCTGCTTGAGTTGCATGATTGATTCTTATTTTATCATGACTTGAATCAGAATGAACCATTAAATCTTCATCTTCAGATTCACTTAGAACAAAAATGACCATTTCATCATAAACCTTTTCGGCTAGATTGATTTGCTTTTCATCGGCTCCATCAGTAAAACCGCCTGCGGTTTCAATCACATCAATCACTCGATCATCTGGATCAACCAAATAAACACCGGGATGATAGACTTCGCCTTTAATATCCACATATATTTTTTCATGACTTGAAATAATATCATCTTCGGGTGAATCTTCGAGAGGATTTGATGAGGTTTCATGTGTTGAGGAATCAAATGAAGTAGATTCTGTAGATGTTTGAAACAAATCAGCGAGTATAAATTCCCACATTAAGCCGACCAATAATAAAATGCATACAATAAAAACAATGAGATTATCTTTTATCCATTTCACAGCACACCTCAATTAAAGTAATTTTTTATCAAGCGATATGTTAGTGTTTCGACATCATCTGTTAAAGTTCCTTTATAAAATTAAAAAAAGTACAAAAATGTACTTTTTAAATTACCCATAATTTTTGAAGTGATCAATGCTAAGTCTCTTTGTTGCTTTTCGTGACAAAATTAGCTTGAGCTAAATAGCTAGCCATATTGAAACGAAGCTTCAATCAGTGAGAGTTTTTCGACGCACAAATCTTTTCGGTGGGACGAGTAACCGCAGTCCCAAATCTTTTCGGTGGGACGAGTAACCGCAGTCCCAAATCTCTTCGGTGGGACGAGTAACCGCAGTCCCAAGTCTCTTCGGTGGGGCGAGTAATCACACAAAGGAAAGCTACGAAGCATTTGCATCGCAAGAATAAGTGTCTTACTTATTCTGAGCCCCAGTCCCAAGTCTTTTCGATGGGGTGAGTAACCGCAACCCTAGACGTTGCCACAAGACTTGGTGATTTTAGTTTGCGTCCCTCATTACTTACTGATGAGGGACATAAGCTAACATCGTGTTGCCCCGAGTTTTACGGGCAGTTATCTGTAATAAAATGATTTGATTAAGTGGATCTGCCATTCACACTTTCTCGTTAAAATTTACCTATTTTCAGCTGAATCTAATTACTTTTCTAAAAAACATAGAAAATCAGCAAGCTCGTTAAATCTGGCTCTAACTTGCTCAATGATATATCATGAATCATTCACGGTATCGGTGTTAGCTTTTTTACGACAAGCAAAAAATAGGCGTTCGCCAAATGGGTCTGTAGTTAAATCATCAATAGGTTCTGTTTGAAAATCTGTAAATACTTTAACATCTTTAAAGCCTGCTTCAAATAATAAATTAAGATAAATCGATAATGGATAGGTCCTTTGGTGATGAAATTCATCGAACCTTTGATATTTATCATCTTCTTGAAGGAAAAAAGTGAGTTCATGCATCATTTCACCTTTATGATCACCAGGATAACAAAACCAAATATAAGCTAACTGATCATAGACTTCAGAGAAGAGCTGATCGACCATTTCATTTTGAACATAATCCATGCTGTGGACATCAAACAAAAATATACCATCCTCACTTAAGCTCTGATAAGCTCGTTGAAAAGCAGCACTTACTTTCTCTTGCTCAGTTATGTAATTGATCACATCGCAATAACTAATAATAAGATCATAATTGCTCAAGCCCTCTAATTGGGTCATATCTTGTTTTAGCCATTGAATATCAAGCTTCTTTTCTAAGGCATGAGAAGCAGCTTCAACTAACATATCTTCTGATAAATCAACCCCTGTTAGTTGATATCCCCTTTCTGCCAATCGCCAAGTCACTTGACCCGTCCCACAACCTAAGTCTAAGATCTTCGTTTGCTGATTAGGAACCTCTTTTGATAAGAAAGATTCTGTAAATTCAACCCATTGTTCATAAGGCGCATCCTCCATCAGAAAATCATAAAGCTTGGCTAACTTTTGATAGGTCATTTTTATCCCTCATTTTAGTCTAAATCTATTGGAACGATTGGGGCATCTCCCCAGAGGCGCTCTAAATTATAATAACTACGTTCTTCCCGATGGAAAACATGGCATACTATATTGCCTAGGTCAATTAAAACCCAACGCGCTTGTTCGAAACCTTCAATCCGATTAACCGTCACACCATTTTTCTCCACATCTTCTTTTATTCCTCGAGCAATGGCTTGAACCTGACGTTCATTTGTTCCCTCGCAAATAACAAAATAGTCAGCAATAATGGATACGTCTTTCATATTTAAAGTTAGAATATCTTCAGCCCTTTTATCATCCGCTGCTTTGACAACCTGTTTGATAAGTTGCTCATTATTCATGAATTTGACTCCTCCAATTTCCTTTTAAGTTGATTATACATATTTAATGTTTCCGGATAAATTAAACGCTCATGACTTAGTAAATAGTTCATGCTTTGTCTAACTGCCATAAAGCAAGCCTCATCTAAATTCTCAATAGCTGTTTTTCGAATCATATCTAAACCAGGAAAATCTCTGCCTGGTTCAATATAATCAGCTAAATAGATAATTTTTTCTAAGGGGGACATCTGACCATGTCCAGTCGTATGCCAATAAATTGCCTCTTTAATGGCTTGATTGCCAATATTTAACTCTGTCTCCACCAAAATAGAGGCAACAGGGCCATGCCATAACTCATGATGAAAGCTTAGCAAATCATCAGGCAATTGATAATCTTTAATAATTTGAATCATTTCCTCTAAAGGACGATATTTAGCATAATCATGAAAAACAGCAGCGAGCATTGCCTCTTCTTGATCAATTTGATAGATTTCCGCTAGGGTTAATGCCGTCTGCATGACTCGTTCAGTATGCTCATAGCGTGTTTGAATTAAGTGAGGCTTAACTAACTTAAGAGCTTGATCTTTGTCCATATAAACCTTTCTCCTTTATTATAGCTAAAACATGTTGAGGGATAAGATACCGTACTGAACGATTCGTTTCAAGTCTTTCCCTCACCATCGTCGATGATACATCAAGTCCTGGTGTATCCAACAAGATCACCGGATAAGGTGTTTCCAGATCAAAATCTGGTCGTTTAACACCAACAAACTGAACTTTCTCAACTAACTGATCAATTTTATACCAGTTTGGTAAGTATTCAACCATATCGGCACCAATAATGAAATAAAATTGAGCGTTGGGATAACTTTGTTGTAAAGTATTTATCGTGTCATATGTGTATGATTTTCCTTCACGTTCTAGTTCAATTGTTTTAATTTTAAAATAATCGACTTGACCAACCGCTGCCGTTAACATGGCTAATCGATCTTGAGCAGATACTTTAGCTTTTTCTTTATGAGGCGGTTCAGCCGATGGAATAAACCAGACCTCGTCAAGTGACAACCTTTCATAGACTTCCTCTGCCATTACTAAATGCCCAATATGCGGGGGATCGAATGTCCCGCCTAATATCCCAATTTTTTTCATTATCTATCTCCTTGGAAATACAAAGCCTTTTTCTACGTGCGATGTATTGTTTTGAAGTATCCCTTATCGTTTAAAATATAAAGTCACTTTCGTCTACGATATATTGCTTTAAAGTATTTCTTGTCCTTAAAAATGAAAAAATCTTTTTCTACGTACGATGTATTACTTTGAAGTATTTCTTGTCCTATGGCAATACAATAGTCTTATTTTCAAGCGATTCTTTGTATAAAATGATGATGCTGCCAATAATTTGAACAAGTTCAGCATTTGTACCAGCAACGAGTTCAGCAGCCACATCTTCTTTATCTGCTAAACAATTTTGCAATATCGTAATTTTTATGAGTTCCCTCTTCTCTAGCGCTTCATTGACTTGAATTAACATATTTTCATTGACGCCTTCTTTACCTACTTGAAAAATGGGTTTTAAATGATGGGCTTTAGATCGTAAATAACGCTTTTCTTTTCCAGTTAACATCTAGAATCATCCTTTATTTTTATTCTATATCAGCTAAAACTTATATTCACTCATTTTTACTCATTGGCTGAGTTTTTCTTACTCATTACTTTTACTATCATAAATCTTCTGCTTAACTGACATGCCATCCTGCTTAAAAATCAGGAAAAGTTAGCTAAAGCAGGCTCAACAGCAACAATTTGTTCTGACCATAATTCAAAAGCCAACTTTGCCTGATATAATAACATTTCATGACCATGATGAACAAATCCACCTCGACGTTCTGCATCTTTCAACAGAGCCGTCCAAAAAGGCTGATAGACAATATCACTGACAACTGTACCCTTTTTGAGCTGAGACAAATCAATGACTTGTTGATCAAACTCAGGTGTCATTCCTACAGAAGTCGTTTGAATGATCAGATCAAATTGAAACAAGTTCTCTTCCGCTTCTTTAAAGGATAAAGCATTCCCTCTTACTTGCGTCTGATTTAAAGCAAGTAAATCTTTAGCACGAGAAATAGTTCGATTAGCAATCGATATGGCTGCTAAATTTTCGTTTGCTAAGGCATAATAGATGCCACGGCTAGCTCCACCTGCCCCCAAGATTAAAGCAGCTTTACCACCAGTAAAGAGAGTGGGAAAACTATTCTTTAGAGCCGTCACTAGCCCCATACCATCTGTATTATAACCATGCCACCTCTGATTTCGACAAACAACAGTATTTACCGCACCAATTTGTTCTGCGTCACAGCTGATTTCATCTAAATATGGAATAATTTTTTCTTTGTAAGGGATCGTCACATTAAAACCAGCCAATTCTGATCGCTTTAATTGTTTAATTTTTTGTTCAAACTGGCTTGGTTCTATCTCAATTAGTTGATAGCTGCCCTTAATTCCTGTTTGATCGAAAAATTGCTGATGAATCCATGGTGACTTCGAATGTCCAATGGGATAACCGATCAAACCCAGTTCCATATTGAATCTCCTCCGTTTTTAAATGATCGCTTTTCTTTTTGAAACAGGAACATCAGATGGTGTATGAACAGCAATCGTTGCTGGGGTACCTGATAATGTAATCCATCCTAGCCCTGGGAATACAATGTCTACTTTTTCTTCGGCTATTTTTATTGTTTTCTCAACAAGAGCAGGATAATTCTTAACCTCTGTTTGACTAGGCGGAGATAATAGACCACCTAAATGATGATTATACAATTGATCTGCCTGATCAAGTTTGGTCCGATGAATATTAATCCCATTTGCAAAATAGCAAGTAAAGGATTGGCGCTCACCTTTGATAAAATCAAATCGTGCTAAACCACCAATGTATAAAGTCTGTTGGCTATTTAGTTGATAAACTCTTGGTTTTATCTCTTTATTTGGAGTAACCACCTTAATATCCTCTTGAGAAAGATAATGCGTCAATTGTCCACGGTTAACAACGCCTGGTGTATCATACAATGAAGACGTTTGATCAAGTGGAATTTCAATAAAGCCAAGTGTTGTTCCCGGAAAATATGATGTTGTAATCACATCTTTTGCTCCGACAGATTCATTGATCAAATAATTAATAAAGGTTGATTTCCCAACGTTCGTACTACCGACAACATAAACATCTTGACCTTTTCGATGAAATTCAATGGCGTTTTTTACCTCATTATAACCTCGCCCTGTTTTTGCCGATACCAAAAATACATCTTGAACCGTTAAGCCAAGATCAGCAGCTTCTTTTTTCATCCATTGCCTCAATCGACTTAAGTTTGTCGATTGGGGTAATAAATCAATTTTGTTACCGATGAGGATAATCGGATTATTTCCAGTTAAACGATGCAAACTTTTGATAAAACTACCATTAAAATCAAAAATATCAACCAGTTTCACGATTAAACTTTTTGTTTCAGAAATTTGATTGATCATTTTTAAAAAATCACTATCCAAATAAGGAACATCTTGAATTTCATTATAGTGTTTTAATCGAAAACACCGTTGACAAATGATCATTTCATTTTTTAATGCCGAGGCAGGAACGTACCCTGGTTCGTTTTTATCCTCTGTTTGAATCATTACGCCACATCCTTGACAAACGTCATTATCTTCTATTCTTCCCATTTGACCATCCCCCGTTTTTCTAGCTTATTTAAAATAAAGCGTTCTATGCTGCGATTGAATTTTGTTATTTTGTCATCTGTACTTACAATCGGTACGACTAATATGGTTTGAAAACCAGAGCGATTTCCGCCAAGAACATCTGTTAAAAGCTGGTCACCGATTACGACAATTTCCGTCTGTTTATAGCCCATTTTTTCAGCAGCTTTTAAAAAAGCACGTTTTAATGGTTTTTTCGCTTTATACACATAAGGCCTGTTTAAAGGTTTAGAAAATAATTCAACGCGATCTTTATTATTATTTGAAATGATCATCACATCAATTCCGCTTTGTTCCATTTGTTTAAACCAATTATGTACCTTATCGTTTGGGTGCGCTTCATTCCATGCAACCAATGTATTATCTAGATCTGTAATGACTCCCCTAATTCCTTTTTCTTTAAGGTGCTCTGGTCTAATCTCAAAAACACTCTTTACATGTTGATCTGGCAAAAATAATTTTAACAAGAACTGTCCACCTCAATCAAAGATAACATTATTATTGTACCTTACCATCATAAACAATTTAGCAATCAGTTTCAAAATTATTTCTTAAAAAAGACTTAAATCTTTATTATATGTTAACTATTAGGCTAAATATTCCGAAGAATCGTTCGACAAATTTGGCTAAATTTCGCTTCTGTGGATAACTTTATACACAAAATAAATACTGTTAATTAAGCTTTATCTACTAAAAAAAGCACACATATTCACAACTTATCTACAGCTTATGTAGATAACTATCAACTTGTGTCGTTTACTAAAATTTGATAAAGTAATCATATGGAAATCAAATGTTGAAAATGGAATTAATAGGAGGGTCGTTAATGAATAATTTATCAAATGAATTATTAATAGAGTGTTACCAAAAAGCACTTGAATTAAAGTTAGAGGATGACTTCATACGTTTAATTGAGCAAGAGTTAGAACGAAGATCATTAACATATATAATTAAACCATTGGCCACTCACCTAACTGAATCAATCACAACTGAAAGCGCAAGTATTTTCAGCTAGCTAATAAATAAATTACGATAAAAAAGGGTGGGACAGACACTTTTTCCCTCCATCTCTCATAAGGTGACGATATAGGTATTTGCCTAAATTCGTGGAGGTGAAAACATGTCAACCATTTTAAGTGCGCTATCAGTTATCATCAAAGATGCGCTTTTTTTTGTTTCATATGTGAAAAATCATGCCTTCCCTCATCCATTAGATCCTAAAGAAGAAGCAAAGTATTTGAAGCGAATGTTAGATGGAGATATCGAAGCCAGAAACAAGTTAATCGAGCACAATTTAAGATTAGTCGCCCATCTAGTAAAAAAATTTGATAATACAGGCGAAGATAATGAAGATCTGATTTCAATTGGTACCATTGGACTAATTAAAGGGATTGAGAGCTTTTCACCTGATAAAGGAACTAAACTTGCTACATACGCAGCAAGATGTATAGAAAATGAGATTTTGATGCACTTAAGATCAATTAAAAAATCTAAAAAAGACATCTCCCTACAGGATCCGATTGGGCAAGACAAAGAAGGGAATGAAATTAGTTTATTTGATATTTTAGAAGCAGAAAATGAAGATATTATTGAATATATTCAACTTAATCTTGAAGTGGCTAAAATCAGTAAATACTTGTCTATTCTTGACCAAAGAGAAAAGCTTGTTTTAATTAGTCGATATGGTCTCGGTAACGCTAAAGAACGTACTCAGAAGGAAATTGCTCAAGAATTAAATATTTCAAGAAGTTATGTTTCTCGAATTGAAAAAAGGGCACTAATGAAAGTATTCCATGAATATTATCGAAAAGAAAAACGTTAAAAATCTCAAGTGACATGTTATATTCACTCATTTTTCTCGCTTGTTATATAACTCAACTTTCAGAGCAACCAAGCACAAGCCCTCTGAAAGTTGAGTTATTCAAAACTAATCAGACAACCTATTCTAATACGGCCTCCCCCATATTACTTAGCATATGCCATTCACCATATAGTTTTCAACAAAAAACATAGTATAATTCAATTAGTGAGTTCGTTAAAAAAAGTAAATGAATCAAAAAATAGACCACCCTCTCAAAGTGCTGCAAAACATACTACAAAACTTCAATCAGTGGACATTTTATGGACGATTACTGTAATAAATAATGATTATCCCATTAAAAAAATCCATGATGAATATAAAACTCACTTGGATTTTTTGTTTAAATTATAATTGTTGAATAAGCTCAATAATAAGTTCTGCTGCATGACTTGCGGCTTGGTCGATAAATTCATCAAACGATTGAGCTGATTCCTTCCCAGCAATATCAGATAACGCACGGATGACAACAAATGGTGTGTTATATTGATAACAAACCTGTGCAATTGATACGGCTTCCATTTCAACCGCCATTACTTCAGGGATCATCTTTTGAATAAAAGCAACTGCTTCAGCTTTCTGAATAAAAGAATCTCCTGTAGCGATTAACCCTTGCTTGCATTTGACACGATCTATTGATTGAATAGTTCTCTCAACTAATTGAATCAACTTTTGATCAGCTTGATAATTCTCAGGCATGCCAGGGACTTGTCCATATTGATAATTAAATGCTGTCGCATCAACATCATGATGAACAACCCGATCACTAATAACAATATCTCCAATCGATAGACTTGGGTCAAGACCACCTGCTGAACCAGTATTTATCACATAATTTGGTTTATATTGCTGATGTAGAATCGTCGTTGCGAGGGCAGCATTTACCTTCCCAATCCCAGATTTAAGCAATACAATTTCCTTGTGTTGTAAAGTTCCTCTAATAAAAATACAGTTCGCAATTGTTTCTTCTGAATGAATATCCATCTTACGCCGCAATAACGCAATTTCTTGATCCATTGCTCCAATAATTCCAATCATGACTTCTCTGACCCTCCCTATTCGCCGTTCTCACCATCTAAATTAAAGTTATGCATTTGATCATGAGTATTGAGCATATCTACATGTTCTGGTTGCCAACCTTGATTTTCAATCCATGTAATATAAACCCGAAAATGTTCATCCATGGCTGAATTTGAAAAGGTTGCAATAACACTTTGGTCTCCATCACCTGAAACCCATAGATAATACATCTCATCAACATCAACTCCAGTAGCGAGTTCAGCAGCCTTCATCATCTCTTGCCAATCTTGTGAAGTTTGTTCCCATGTAATTTCATGAGGCTCTGACTGTTCGGTTGGGATGGGTTCCCAAGTTGATGTATAGGCGAGCTCAACATTATCTTCATCACTATCAATAAATTCTAAGTCAAAATCATTTGGGTCCTGTTCAGTTAATCCATCATCTTCATCGGGGTCTTCTTCTGGGTCGGGATCTTCTGAATCATCTGGATCATTCTCTGTTTCATGCTCTTGATCTTCATCTTCATCATTTGGATCTGGACCTGGCGATTCTAGCTCTGGATCTGTTGCTATATCATCATCTTCAAGTGTTGAGACAACTAATATAGCTACAAAAGCAACAATTAAAATAGCTCCAATGATGATAAAAATCGATAGCCATTTGGTGTTTTTACGTTTTTTTTCAAAGCGATTTAACCTACTGTATGATGGTTGCCCGTTATCCATTAGTATAACGCCCCTTTCTATATCACAGCATTTTCATGATAGATAAAAATTCAATCGCAAGCCACACCTATTAATAATAAAAGTGACGATTGATCTCGTCACTTTTAAATTAACTAACCGTAATAATCCTCACTTGCATATCTCCAGCTGGAGTGGGTACAGTCACCTCTTGACCGACTTCATGACCGATCAAGCTTTTAGCAATTGGGGAATCATTCGAAATTTTACCCTCAAAAGGATCAGCCTCAGCACTACCAACAATAGTATACTCTTCTTCATCACCATCAGGTAACTCTTTAAAAGTTACGGTTTTTCCCATTGCAACCACGTTTGGATCTGTTTGATCGCTCTCGATTATTTGTGAATTCCGAATCATCATTTCAACTTGGGAAATACGTGACTCAACAAAAGCCTGCTCATCTTTTGCTGCGTCATATTCAGAGTTTTCAGATAGATCTCCAAAATCACGCGCTATTTTAATTCGTTCAACAACCTCAGGTCGTCTAACTGTTTTTAAATGTTCTAATTCTTCCATTAATTTTTCTTTACCTTCTTTTGTCATGTAATAGCTTTTATCTATAGCCATTTACTACACTCCTTTTACAAATTACCTTTATTTATTGCTAATCATATTCGATTGTTAACACATCTATGCTCATCATTGTAAAATGATAGTAAAGGTTTGCCAACATACTTAAAGAATACTATGGCAGAAATTGCGTTTAATTTCAATAGTTAATTTAAGATAAATTAAAACGCTTTACTTATTTAAGTTTCTTCGTTCAATTTTTGATCATCTTTTATAAAAGATGATCATTTCTTTTTTTTCGAGATAAAATCTTTTCTACTTTAGTAGCCATTATATCAATAGCCACACGATTTTCTCCACCTTCAGGGATAATAATATCAGCGTATCTTTTGGTCGACTCTATAAATTGCAAATGCATTGGGCGTACAACATTTAAATACTGATCAATGACAGAATCAATCGTTCGGCCACGTTCATTAATATCACGAAGCAAACGGCGAATAATTCGCAAATCAGCATCTGTATCAACAAAAACCTTAATATCCATCATCTCAACCAGGCGCAAGTCCTCTAAAATTAGAATACCTTCAACGATAATCACTTCTTTGGGTTCGACATGGATTGTTTTATCGGCCCTTGTATGACGTTTATAATCATAAATCGGTTTTTCTATTGCTTGGTGATTGACTAATTTTTTTAAATGTTCAATTAAGAGATCATTATCGAAAGCAAACGGGTGATCATAATTCGTTTTTAACCGTTCCTCAAAGGGTAAATCTGATTGATCTTTATAGTAAAAATCCTGTTCCATCACTAAAATTGATTTGTTAGAAAACTGTTCACATATCGCACGAGTTACTGATGTTTTTCCTGAGCCAGATCCTCCAGCAACACCAATGATAATTGGTTTATCACTATTTTCATTCATTGATTGATTCCTCTTTCTCTTTAATTGAAATAGCTATACCATCACCGACTGGGACAAACACGGTTTGAAAATCTGGATGATCGTTAAGCCAATGATTGTATTGATTAATTTTCTCAGCTAATTTCTGAAGCCGCTTTGAAGCAAGGGTTGTATCTGCAACATAGCCATGAAATAAGATATTATCTGTAATGACAATACCTTGATCGGTTAAAAAAGGAGTAAAGCTTTCGAAAAACCGTTTGTACTGACCTTTTGCAGCATCAATAAAAATAATATCATAGGGACCTTTCTCGCTAATCATATCTACACATTCTAATGCATCACCAGAGATTAAGTCAATTTTTTTCGCCTGGTCATATTGTTGGAAATGTACTTGTGCTCGCTCAAGTCTTTCTCGATCCCGTTCAACTGTTACTATCTTTGCCTTTGGAACTGCCTCAATCATTTGTAAAGCAGAGTAACCTATCGCTGTTCCGACCTCAAGAATATGGTTGGGTTGTTGTATTCTAAGTAATTGTTTTAAAAAATCAATTCCTTCTCGCTCCATAATTGGAACATGATTTCTTTTGGCCTCTTCCTCAAGCTTAAATTGCCATTCTGAGGCTGGTTTCTGTAATTGAATCAAGTACTGATTAATATTTCTATTCATTTTTTATCAAACACCTCAATAAATAGCACTTAAATTTATAAGATAGAAAATCAGGGATAAGCATTTGCTTGTCCCTGATTTTAGCTTATCACACATCACGATCTAAATATCGATTAGCTAGTTCTACATGCTCTTTAAATGTTTCTGAATAATAGATCTCACCATCTGGCGCAGCAACAAAGAATAAATAATCGGTTTCTGTTGGCTCAAGTACCGCTTCTAATGAACTTGTTCCAAAATTTGAAATCGGACCAATCGGCAAACCATGGATATGATACGTATTATACGGCGATTCTATCTCCAAGTCATCAAGTAGTAATCGATCTTTATGTTCGCCATGTGCATAAAGAACAGTTGGATCTGTTTCTAAACGCATACCTTCTTCAAGCCGATTATAAAAAACACCTGAAATAAGCTTTCTTTCCTCTTCATCTCTTGCTTCTCGTTCAATTAATGAAGCAAAAGTCATCACATCATGGACTGAAAAATCCTCTAGCTCATTTATTTCAGGATAATAATCTTGTAACACCTCACTTGATTTATCAAGCATCATTCTTACCAGGTCATCAATCTCTGGATTTTCTTCATAAACAGGGTATGTTGCAGCAAATAAATAACCTTCCAATGGATAACGAATATCGTCTTGCAAGATTTCCTCTGATAACAAGTCAGGATAAAGTTCAATAAGTTCACTAATATAATCTTCATCCTGCATCAGCCCAATAAATTCATCTGAATCGATACCTGCACTATTTTCATACAATTCGGCAATCTCTTCAATTGTTCTTCCCTCAGGGATAGTGACCGAAAACAATGAATCCTGAGTAACACTCCCTGTTTGTAAGGTTTCTGAAACCTCAGCCAAAGTCATCGATGGTGATAATTCGTATTCACCTGCTTGGAAATCCGCATAATTATTAACTTTAATATAGAGTCGAAACATAAATCCATCATTTATAATGCCTTCTTCCTCCAAAATATTCGCAATAGTGGAAGAAGAGGATCCTAACGGAACTTCGATCTCAGTAAGTTCATCATTGTCTGGATCAGCAGGTGACAATCCAGTCATCACGTAATCATATAATGATTTCCCACCGAAGATAATCAAGACAGTGAATAAAACAATTAAGCCAAAAACAATTTTCCTTACCGTACTTGCCTCTCGACAACGCTGAATAAAGCGTTCTTTTCGATTATGCTTTAATTGATTATTATTTTCTTTGCTTTGTGATTGTTTATTCTCATTTGTTTGAGAATGTTTATTTTCTTCTTTCATTTGATTTTGGTCTTTTTTTGAATTGGACATTTATCGACATCCTCCTCTCATCCGATACATTATACTACAAAAAGGAGTCAGATATCTACTTGAATTGACTATTTTAATATAGATATTTCTCAACTTTTTCATGCATTACCAAATAACCTTTGTTTACATTACTCATGGAGAAGGTATACTCAATCTTCATTATGATAGCTATAAACATTGTCATAATGCTAAAGACACCATTAGCCGAACCCATTATCAAAAAGATGTTGATCCGAAATATCCTTCTTCAATATTTGCTGGAAAAGGTAGTATTACCAATGTTATATCTTGGTACTAGGTAAAGGAAAGCATGAGTAGATAATCAAAATATAATAGAAGATTGGGTGGTGCGGCAAACAACCTTCAGTCTTTTTATAACAGCTCTTTAAGGAAACGACTCACTTTTTTGCTGTAAAATAACCTCACATAATGTTTTATATGTAAAAAGAGACGGTTGAAAATACTAGTCTCAAATGATTTTTCTAATATTTGCACTTTTAACAACAGAGTGTTTTCTTATATTTACGTGAAAGATTGGATAAAAGCTCTCTATCCGACTTTTTGACTTGTGGTTTCACTTGAAATGAAGGTTAGGAGGGTTCTATTCGACTTTTTAGATTGCGATTTCATTTAAAATGTTTGATAGAAACCCTCTATTCGACTTTTTAGATCGCGATTTCATTTGAAATGTTTGATAGAAGCCCTCTATCCGACTTTTTAGATCGCAATTTCATTTGAAATGTTTGATAGAAGCCCTCTATCCGACTTTTTAGATTGCGATTTCATTTGAAATGTTTGATAGAAGCCCTCTATTCGACTTTTTAGATCGCGATTTCGTTTGAAATGTTTGATAGAAGGTCTCAAACCCTGAAATGTTCTTCCATGTTTATTTCATACCCTATTTACTTGATTAGAGCTTGCTTGAATGAATTCAAGTGTTACAGTTAGAATAACAATGCCCCTTTCTCTTATTGATTAGTTCAACCTTACTAGTCACAAAAAAAGCTGCTGCACAAAATTAGATTGTACAACAGCTCTTTATTATTTAGATCGCTTTTTATCCCAGTTTATTCTTAATCACTTGCTACACTTTATTCAGTGGATTTTCTCTTTCTGTTTATTACAAATACAGCGAATCCACCAACAATTAAAAGGACAAATCCAATAGTTAACCAATTATAGATTGAGGTTGCTGTACCCGGCAATCTATCACCATCAGGGGCTGGATCTGTTGGTTCTTCAGACTGCACAACTTTAAGATCAGCTATCGCTAACTTTAAATCTGCAATAGCATCATCTATTTCTGCTTGGGTCACTTCCTCATCTTCTAAGACAGCCTTTGCTTTTTCAAGTGCTTCTATTAATTTCTCATAGCTTGCTTTCGTATAATCATCAGCTTTTAATTTTTCTGCCTCTGCTACAAGCTCTTCTAAATCTGTCTTATCAGCCTTTGGAACGGAAGGGTTTTTTTCTAATTGATCAATCGCTGCTTGTAAACTTGCATATGCAGCATCTACTTCTGCTTGGGTCGCTTCCTCATCTTCTAAGATAGCCTTTGCTTTTTCAAGTGCTTCTACTAATTTCTCATAGCTTGCTTTCGTATAGTCCTCAGCTTTTATATTTTCCGCCTCTGCTACAAGTTCTTCTAAATCTGTCCTATCTACCTCTGGAACAGAAGGGTGCTTTTCTAATTGATCGATCGCTGCTTGTAAATAATTAATCATCTCTTCCAAATCTTCTGCTGATTCAATTGTTTCAAGCGACTGTTTGACTTCATCTATGACTTTATTTAGTTCTTCTATTGACGCCTCTGTGTAGGTATCTGTATCTTGAGCAAGCTCTTCTGCATAGCTAATTAAATCTAAAAGTTTAGTCAAATCAATCGTTTCTTCTTCAGTAACTGTCACATAAGCCGTTACTGAAATTGGCTCAAATCCTTCTTCCTCTAAAGTATAAGTGATTTCATATATACCAACTGTATTATGGTCAAATTCTCCTGCATCAATAACGACATCATCGATAACTTGATTTCCTTCTGAGTCCCTTGCTGTAACAATAAGTGAACTTAAATCAATCTCTTCACCTATTTCAATGGTTGCATCTAAAACTTCAAGTGTTAGTTCTCCTGTATTTATTTTCTCAATTCGAAGATTGTCTAGGATAAATAAACCTTCACCTGTATGTGAATCAAAATCTGCACTGTTTCCATCGTTAAAAATTCCGATATACTGTTGACCATTTTCTGAGCCCTCCACCATAAATGTAGCACGTTTTGTATCAGTTGATGGAGAGAGTTCTTTATTTACACTCAAACCTTGAACATTACTAATGTTTGTTTCATCATTCTCTTGGTCACCAGAAATGAATCGGTAGGATTCAGATGTCGTTTGGTAATCAAAACTAACTTCATATATTTCTTCTGGTTCAAAGTAAAAATGTTGTGGAATGGTGCGATAGTTCAAGCCGGAACTGCCTGTATTTATTTTCACTGACCAATTCCCATCGATAACATCATCGACTAACTTAGCATCTGCCCAACCTTTTTGTGTATATGGTGCATTTAATTCTGATAAGTGAACTCTGTTATCTTCAACACCTTCCGTATTACCAATAACAAATGGATAGATCCCTTGAACAACTGTTTCAAAATCCTGTTCAAATACACTCTCCGAAATATCATTATGAAGAGACTTCTCTACAACTCGAATGTCATCAAACTTCGTCTCACCATCTCCAGCATCTCTACTTAATATTAATGTTGCTGTGTCTGAATCAGCTGTGAAACTCACTTGCATCCGTTGCATTTTACTGTTGTAACCGTTATTCGTTGCGTGAGAATCTGCCTTAACATAATTCTTCTGAGTACTCCTAATCGCAAAGTTCTCAACATCTTCAACCACATCAGTCACTTTAAGATAAGCCTTTGCATCACTTTGATTCTCAACATAAACCTCAGCAACATAATCTTTACCCGCTTCTAAATCAGTTATTTCCCTAGAAACTGCAGTATCCTCTGTTGGATTATCAAAATTTAAGTAATAGTCACCACTACTTAATTGACGTGCTGATCCAGTTTGCGAAGTTCGAACAACATCAACGGCAGCAGTATCACCAGAGACTTCCGTGTATTCATCATCAATGCTTGCTGTATTAAAACCCGTATCATACACATGAGCCCCTGTACTCCACTCATTGACCACAGGCATTTCCGCTTCACCAGTTACAACAATATAAGGTGTTTCTGGCTCTGCATGAATCGTAATTTGATTATCAATCACATCGACTTCTTGCTTGTTTTGACGTCCTTGATCCGTTAATTGATACACTTCCATTGTTGTTGCATTCTGATATTCATCAGGCAATGTCCATGTTGTTTCGCCACCATCAACATTATAGTGATACAGTTTTTCGGAGTCTGGTGTTGGTGTTTCAAAATTTTGTTCAACCCAAGGTAACAAATACTTATTGCCATCAAGAACAACTTGATCATTTAATGTAATAACACGATCTCTTGAGTTATCTTTTCTTGTAACCATCACTTCATCCTCATTACTTGGGTCCTGAAGTGTAATTTCTTGCTCTAAATTTGTCTTTGTTGGATCCCCTTCAACCGTTTCCCATTGCATAACATAGTATTTTTGTAGAAATTTAGTTGGCAAATTGGTTCCAAAAGTGTGACGAATGAAATTATCAAAGTTTTTATCTGATTGCCAACCTTCAAAACCAAACAGTTCAAATCCACCTAGCAATGGGTGATCAGCTGTTCCTGCTTCACCACCATTAGCAGTTGGCCAATTTAAAACCCAAGAATCCTTTTGATGGTTACTAATAAAACGTAAAAGGTCGGAATTAATTCCTTTACTTGTTGTTCCACCATAGTTTCGATCTGTCGCCCAATGCGTCCATGTGGCAGCATTTGGAACAGATGTACCGAATTCCGTTGTTACGCGTAATCCACGCTCAACAAACTGCTCTACAATCCGATTGGATTCCCATTGATCTTGATACCATACGTCTAAATAAACAAAACCAAGTCCTGGTGCTATTTCATGTAATTCATCTAAACGCTTTGCTCGCTCACCAGATGCTAAATCATAGATTTTATCAATAACATAACCTTGATCTAGCCAGCCCCAGCCTTTCGAACCCGGACCTTGAATTAAATCTTCACTAAAATGTTTAGCTTCTGGGTACGTTTCTTGTGCATTAATATGCACTCCAAGTTCTGCATTGTATTTCTCTGCTTCTTGAATTAATAAGTTTAAATCTTCTGCGCCACCCATCCTTTCTCCAACATCGCCATAATCAGGATGAGCACTATCATGACCTTCATTTCCATAACCTTTTAATAAAACAGGTTGCCCTAGCCCATCTGTTGCAAGTGCTACTTTTTTAATATTATCTAATGTTTTCAAGAAAGGTTGTTGCGCCTGCGAACCAAAGTTCATCGCAATTCGAGTCCCTACTTGGTTATTCACTTCATTCCAATCTGGGATTTCCTGCATAATATCACGATAAGCAATAGCTCCATCTTGCCAATCAACCACACCATCATTGTTTATATCCTCTGCAATAGCGATTTTTACTGTTGGTGTATCTGAAGATGGTTCCGGCATAAAGCTACGATGATAATGGAAGGCACTTGAACTAATACCAAGTGTTTTTGCACCCTCGCCGTTTTCATAGCGATTTGCCACTAAATTGCGGTACCCATCAACTTCAGAACTTGACCACACACCAGCACTTAGCTCATCATTAGATATAACGCCAACATAATAACCTTCAGAGCTATCCATATTGCCCATATCTGAGTCAACAGAAATTAAAACATCACCTGGCTGGTTAATATCTCCACTTAAGTTTGCAAATTTACCTTGAGCGCCTTCTTCAGTCTCATTTACAGAAACGAAATTTAATTGATCAAATTCAACCATTTCTATTTGAGCATCACCTTGATTTGCAATTTCCTCAAGCTCATATATAACATGATTGTCGTCAACTTTTAATGATACAACAATGTCTGCATTAATACCTTCATACTCATTATCTGCTGTTAACGTATATTTCGCCTCTGAAGCGCTTTCCTTCTCAAATGTAACATCTGGATAGTAAGTAACTCCATTAATTCTAATGCCATAGCTTGGTGTATCTTGTCCATCTAACGTTTTTCCATTAACTTCATACTCAACTACACGTGGGAAAATCTCATCGATAGTTACATCCATATAATCAGAGCTAATTTCATTTAATACGGGTTCAGTAGTGGGTGGATCTGGTAACACTTCTTCAACAACCGTTATATTAGAAATTGTTATATCTGCAGCCCCACGACTTTTTTCAAAACCTATTTGTCCTGCATCTTGTACACCAGCTAAATTCCATGTATTTACGACTTCATCATCAATATATAATGTTGCCATATCGTTAATGAAACGTACACGTAGTCGGACTGTCTCACCATCACCTATTGGTGTACTTTTAGTCATAGAAGTCCATGAATTGGCTGGACCAAAAATTTCACCAAAATAGTCATCATTGGCATCACCTGAACCCACATACGTATAAGCATTTTCATCTTGAACACGGTAAAGCATTCCAAAACGATTTAATGCTTCGTCAGACGTAATGTCAGCTTCAAACGAGCCATTTCTTATATTAGGTAGATTAGCTAAAACAGCTTTATTCTTACCCGTACCCGTCACATGATACGTTGCTGAGCCATCTTCATTGTAGGTAATAGTCCCATCTCCTTGGATGACTTCTAAATCCCCTTCTTGAAGATCGGCATTATAAATCTCAACGGGATCTCTTTCCTCCGTTGCTTTTACAAGACTATCTATCGCCTCTCTTAATCTAGAGATATCTTGATTCACATGAGCCTCAGTCGCACCAGGATCATCGATTATTTCAATGCCTCTTGCCAATGCCTCACTAAAAGAATTCCAAGAATCGACTGTATAGTCTTCTTCATTTAGCTTCTCTGCTTCTGCTATCAGCTCATGTAATTCAGATTTATCTACCCCCTCTGTAACCAACTCATCCATACTTGCTTGCAAGGCACTTTTAGCCTGATCTATTTCCTCTGGTGTGGCATCAGCATTCGCTAATACACTTTTCGCCGCTTCTAATGCGGCACTGAAGGTGTTCCAAGAGTCAGCTGTATAGTCCTCTTTATTTAACTTTTCTGCTTTCTCTATAAGTGCTTCTAATTCTAGTTCCTCGTCTTCTGACAATTCTTCATTAGTTTTAATAAGGATTTGAGAATCTTCACCACTATAACGCCCAAGTCTTAGTGCCTCAGGATAAGTCGAAAGCTCCTTAGCAGCTTCATCTAAGACGATATTTCCAAATAAATCGTCACCATTTAATTCAACGGATAACTCATTATCCTGATAGTCAATTTGAATGGTATAACTATTACCTGGTTCAGGTAGATCCACATCTGGTCTTTTCTCTAACCATCCACCAGATCCATTAACTTTGTACTCATAGAACCAACCGGACGTATCATAGCCAACAAAAATAAAATTATCTGGATCTTGGTAGTTTGTAAAAAATCCAAATCGTGTTGTTTCTCCTGCTGTTTCAGGTATAAATGTATACGACATAGAACCATCAGCACTTACCTCACTATCTTTTTCACGAAAGACAGCTATGTTTTCATCATTGTCATTTCCTGCCTCAGTCCCTAAGCGCGTATACATATTTCCATCCTGTTCCACCCATTCATTTATTTCATTACCAGCTGGTGAAAGGGTTTCCCAAGGACTTTTATCTTCATTGTCAGTCCCAATTGCTAGTACAACAGGTGTTAAATTACTCAACCAAGACGGTAACACAACCATGACGGCTAAAAATAATATTAAACTTTTACGCATTATTTGCTTGTACAAGATCATCCAAACCTCCCTAAAATTAACTTGACTATAAGATATCTGGTTGTTCTCGCTTTACACCCCCAAACTTATTTTTATTACATCTTTATCATATAAGCATGTAAACGCTTCCACAATAAAGATCTTGTTGAGTTTTTTATGTTTCTTGCTTTTACTAAAAACTTAAAACACATCGATAAAAGGCTAATAGAATAAGTTAAGAATTTTACCAAGTATCCTAAAAGGATCATAGCAGGTGTTTACAATCACTAGAGTTGATCAAACCGATTTTTGGAAAAACAAATATATACGATGATTAGTGGTAGAAAAGCAGCTGAAAAAAAGATTAGTCAACAAAAAATAAGACATGGGGCTTGCACTGAAAAAGGCAAATCCCATGTCTTTTATCACAGATAACCGTCCGTAAAACTCGGGGCAACAACGGGTTTCGCTTTATATTTCAATAATTGAACTACTCACCCCTTAATTTCTAATGAAATTTGAAGAGGGAGATTCCTAAGAACACCAACCTAATGGTTGATTATTGATTAGGCGATCCCTGTCGTACCGACAGTTAGAAGTCTGATGGCTTCAACTTCAATATTTTTACTTGCGTTAAGATCTCGATCGTGTGCTCTATGGCATGAAGGACATTGCCACATGCGTAAGGCGAGATGCTTAACGTCTGGATGTCGATAGCCACAATGCGAACAAAGTTGACTAGAAGGGAAGTTTTTGGCGATGGCTACGACTTCCTTTCCGTACCACTTGGCTTTGTATTCAAGCATCGTACGGAATTCTGACCAGCTGACTTCACTAATGGCTTTTGATAATCGTTTGTTTTTGAGCATGTTAGCTACTTGTAAGTCCTCAATACCAATGATGTCGTGGTTTTTGACAATTTCAGTACTGACTTTATGCAAGTAATCTGTTCTGACATTTTTAATTTTTTCGTGAATACGAGCGACCTTGACCCGTTGTTTTTGATCATTTTTCGCTTCATGAAGGGGTTTTCTATCTTGCTTGGCTTGTTTATATCGTCTGGACAGTTTGCGTTGTTCTTTTTCTAATTTGTTTTCTAGCCTGCGTAAACATCTAGGGTTCTTATACGTCGTCCCATCTGAAAGTGTGGCAAACGCTTTGATGCCCACATCGACCCCCGTTGATTGCTTCGTTTGAGGGAGTGAGTCTACCTCTGTCTCAACAAGGATAGAGATGAAGTATTTACCACTTGGATGTCGCCTAATCGTAGCATTTAGAAGGCGTCCATCGACCTCACGGCTTTTAGCGAACTTGACAAGCCCTAATTTTGGCAGCTTGATTGTATGGCCCACGACTGCGATATTTCCGTTCGTGTGTTTCGTTGTATACGATTGGGTCGGGTTCCTTTTAGACTTAAATCGTGGGGCGTTCGTTTGTTTGTTAAAGAAGCGCGCAAAAGATTCAGATAGATGTTTGACACTTGATTGAATGGCAATACTATCGACTTCTTTTAGCCACTCATATTCCTGCTTTAAAGCGGGAAGCTGTTTAGAGCATGAACGATAGTTGAGTCCTTTACCCGTTTCCTTGTAAGTTTCATTCCACTTGGCTAGAAAGTGATTGAAAACAAACCGTGAACAACCGATCGTTTTATTCATGAGGATTTGTTGTTCTTTATTCGGATAGAGGCGGAATTTATAGGCTTTATTGACTAACATCATCTCACCTCACTTAATAGGAATATATGTTCTCATTATATCATAAGGGAGATGTTTTGGCTAGCGCCAACCCACATTCATCTCCCACTTACTCACGGGGCGATGCCCTTCATGTTCCTAGAAGTAGGAGTCTTCTGTCGGAAATCCGATAAAAAGGAAAACATTATAATATAGTAATTAGTTATATAACCAAGACATTGAGTGAATATATCCGACTTCATTTAAAAGTGAGAATCCAAGTAAAAAGCCTGATAATGTTTTTATAAAATAAAACGATTATCAGGCTTCTTTGTCATGCTTTTATGTCTAATTAAACAACGAATTAAATAACTTTCCTCTATTTTTTGACTTTATAGAGTCAATCTCTTTTTACACAAATCTTTAAAGCTCTTCATCAATCAATGTATTTAGCATTTCTTCTACAAGGTCCCACTCTTCATCGGTTTCGATAGCAAACAAAGCTAGATCATCTTCATTATCACGTTCTTCATAACGAAAAGCGAATACTTCTTGTTCCTCTTCATCGGTATCTTCAGCGGCAACCACTGCTATATAGGACTGGTTGTTTTCATCAACATCAAATGTGAAGAGGACCTCAAATAAATGTTCTTCTCCATTTTCATCAGGAATAATAATGCGTTCTTCTTCGGATAGTGACATAGTGTATACCTCCATTTTTATTGGGCATCTAAATACCCTTGTAATATCATAACTGCCGCCATTTTATCGATGACTTTCTTTCGCTTATTTCGACTGACGTCTGCCTCTAATAACACCCGTTCAGCAGCCATCGTTGACAATCGTTCATCCCATAATGTTGTTTTAATCTTAAATTTGTCAGCTAAATAGGTGGCATAGGATTGTGAAATTTCCCCACGTTCGCCGATAGAGCCGTTCATATGCTTTGGTAAGCCAATCACCACTTCGGTTATTTCATGTTCTTGAATGATCGACTCTATCTCTTGATCGGCTGTTGAAAAATCCTTGTCATTCCATTTAAGCGTTGTTAGACCTTGGGCAGTCCAACCAAATGCATCACTTATAGCCACACCAATTGTCTTTGACCCAACATCTAACCCCATTCTTTTCATTCTAATCCTCTTTATTATGCTCAATATAAAAATGAACAAGTTCTTCAATTAATTCATCTCGATCAAGTCGACGAATCATATTTCTTGCATCTTTATATCGTGGAATGTAGGCTGGATCACCTGATAACAAATAACCGACAATTTGATTTATTGGATGATAACCTTTTTCCCGTAACGATTGATATACCGTTAATAGTACATCTTTAACATTTTTTTCAATAGGTTCTTCTGAAAAGTCAAATTTCATGGTTTTATCCATTGAATCCATGCATAACACCCCGCCTTTAAATTGAAATTAATCTCTTAGTATTAATTCGATATCATTCTCATTATACCTTTAAATTATTTGAAATAACAAGTTACTTAATTGTTGAAATGAATTTTTTTGCATGTGTAAGTGCCTCAGCTACCATTTCTGGATTCTTACCACCAGCCTGTGCCATATCTGGACGACCTCCACCGCCACCACCACATTTAGTAGCAGCTTCTTTAATTAACTTACCGGCATGATAACCTTGCTTGACTAAATCATCAGAGACACCAGCAGCTAATTGTACTTTTCCATCATTAACAGCAGCTAATAAAATTATACCTGATTCCAGTTTTTGTTTTAAATCATCTACCATTGAACGAAGCTGATTCATATCACTAGCCGTTACTTTTTCAATTAAAACAGGAATATCATTTATCTTTTCAACCTTTTCAAGAATCGTTATTGTTTCATTATTTGCTAACTTCTTCAACAGCGACTCATTTTCACGTTTCCATTGTTTAATGTTCTGGAATAATCCTTCAACCTTCTCGATCACCTGATCTGGATTTGCTTTAAGCAGTTGAGCTGTTGAGCGTAAAACTTTCTCTTGTTCATTCGTATATAGGTAAGCACCTTTTCCAGTTACAGCCTCAATTCGGCGTATTCCTGCTCCAATACCTGATTCATTAACAAGCTTAAATAAGCCAATTTCTGCTGTATTATTGACATGACATCCGCCACATAGTTCAAGACTGTAATCACCAATTTGTACAACGCGAACAACATCCCCATATTTCTCGCCAAATAAAGCTGTCGCTCCCATTTGTTTTGCTTCTTCAATCGGATAAAGACCTGTTTGAACAGGGATTGTTTCCCAGATTTTTTCATTAGTTATTTTCTCAATTTTAGTTAACTCTTCTTCTGTGACCGCATTAAAATGCGAAAAATCAAATCGTAAGCGGTCATCAGCCACTAAAGAACCTGCTTGATTGACGTGCTCACCTAATACATCTTTTAAGGCTTGATGCAGTAAATGGGTAGCTGTATGATTTTTTTCTATCAACTGACGTTTTTGTTGATCAATTTCAACATTGACAAAATCACCAAGCTTTAGCTGACCATGGGTAATTTTAACACGATGTAAATGTTGCCCTTTCGGTGCTTTTTGAACATCTAGTACGTTAGCAACCACAGTTTCATTCGTGATTATCCCTTGATCGGCAATTTGCCCACCGCTTTCAGCATAAAACGGCGTTTTCGCTAAAACAAGGAAGACTTCTTCTTGGGTCGATTGATCAACAGAGATATTATCTTCAATAATGGCCTCTATTGTTGTCGTTATTTGCTTCGTGTCATAGCCGATAAATTCACTTGTCACTGAAAGATCACGGTAAACATCAGCTTGCACTTGCATTGAATCAACCTTTTGTCTTGCTTTTCGTGCCCGGTCTCTTTGGAGCTTCATTTCTGCCTCAAAGCCCTCATCATCAATCGTAAAACCAGCTTCTGCAACATATTCTTCGGTCAATTCCTTAGGAAAACCATAGGTATCATAAAGCCGGAAAACTTCCTTACCTGGGAAAATAGTTGACTGTTTCGCTTGTTCTTGTTTAATAATCGATTCGAGGATCAAAAGCCCGTCATTTAGCGTTTCGTGAAAACGCTCTTCTTCCGTTTGAATAACATTGACGATAAAATCATGCTTTGTTTTAACTTCTGGATAGAATGACTCCATTATTTGAGCAACACTATCGACTAACTTGTACATAAACGGCTTATCAATCCCTAACTGTTTAGCATATCGAACAGCACGTCGTATTAAACGGCGTAAGACATAGCCCCTCCCCTCATTTGATGGTAGAGCACCATCCGCGACAGCAAAGGCAACCGTTCGGATATGATCAGCGATAACTTTAAAGGCGGTATCTGTCTCTATACTTTGTCCATAATTAAAAGAGGTCATTTTCTCAAGCTGCTTAATAATCGGTAAAAATAAATCCGTCTCAAAATTGGTCTCTGTTTCTTGTAGAACGGAGACCATTCGTTCTAATCCCATTCCCGTATCAATATTTTTCTTTGGCAATGATGAATAGCTACCATCTGGATTGTGATTAAATTGTGAAAAAACTAAGTTCCAAATTTCTAGATAACGGTCATTCTCTCCACCTGGATATAATTCTGGATCATTTGGATTGTTTCCATAAAGTTCTCCACGATCATAGAAAATTTCTGTATTAGGCCCACTCGGACCTTCACCTATATCCCAAAAATTCTCTTCTAAACGAATGATTCTCTCTTCTGGTAGTTGAATCTCATCCTTCCAAATATGATAAGCTTCATCGTCCTCAGGGTGAACGGTTACAGAGAGTTTTTCTGGATCAAGTGCTAACCAACGTTCATCCGTGAGAAATTCCCACGCCCACTCTATCGCTTCTTTCTTAAAATAATCTCCGATTGAAAAGTTACCGAGCATTTCGAAAAAAGTATGGTGGCGCGGTGTGTAGCCAACATTTTCAATATCATTTGTGCGGATTGACTTTTGAGCACTTACTAATCTGGGTGTGTCGGGCACAGTTCGACCGTCAAAGTATTTTTTTAATGTTGCTACGCCGCTATTGATCCATAATAGGGTTGGATCATCTGCTGGAACAAGTGAGGCACTGGGTTCAATTCGATGGCCTTTTTGTTTAAAAAAGTCTAAAAAAAGTTGTCTTACTTCTAATGATGTTAATTGCTTCATCCTTTATTCCTCCTATTTTATTATCTCGTTAACCTTTCAGCATGATTCCAACCGTTAATCAAAACTTCAAGTCGTTTTTGAATTAAAAAACCCTCGTATCTGCAATATTGCAGGGACGAGAGTTAGCTTCGCGGTACCACCCTGATTATAGTCAAAAATTGACTATCATCTTTATTCACAATTAACGGTGTGTGCCGACAAGTGGTTGACTTGTACTCCTAACGAGCTTCTGTAACCCTTCGTTTAGTTTATCTTCCAGCCAAGGATAAACATCTCTTGAAACGGTCTGTTACATACTAGTGTTGATCATTGTTTTAACTATATCATCTGATCACATTATAGTGAAAACCAAAGAATCTGTCAATTATTTCTCAAAAGGATAGAACGTAATCACACTCCGAATCACCACTAGAACAGGGACAGCTACAATCATACCCAATATTCCTGCTAGTTCACTGCCAATTAATAGGACTAGAATCACAAGGACGGGATGAGTTCGAATGCTGTATCCTAAAATAAAAGGTGAAATAATATTACTTTCAATAACTTGAACAAGAAACACACAAATGATCAAATAAAAAGCCAATTGGGTTGAGGTTGTTAAAGCAATTAGAACAGCTGGTGCTGCCCCAAGAATTGGACCAAAGTAAGGTATAATATTCATCACAGTCATGAATAAAGCTAATAGTAATGAAAAGTCTATTTTTAATACCCAATAAACAATATAGGTTGTTAGACCAACAAAGAGACTAATTAAGAGCTGTGCCCTTATGTAGTGTGCTAAATCTTTATTTAAATGGAAGATCAATTGTTTTGATTGCTTCTGATAGCGTTTCGGAATCAGATTCATCAACTGCATCTTCATTTTATTTCGGTCAAGCAAAAAATAATAAACTAAAACAGGAACTACAGCTAAGCTAATTAAATATTCACTTATCACACTCATACTGATTACTTTATTTTCTAGCCATGTTGCACTTGAAACTGATATTTTTTTAACCATCTCATCTAGCTCACTATGAATGGGATCTGGTAAAACATGAATCATTTGATCAAACTGATTAATCCAATTCCGATAATTATCTAATAACAAGGGTAGCTGTTCAATAAATCTTTTTACTTGTTCTCTAAAAATTGGGTAAGTAAAATAAATCAATAAACCAAGACCCATAATGAAAACAAAATATATGATTAAGATCGCTAACCATCTTGGAATAAAGCGACCATTTAGCTTTTCAACAATTGGATTCAGAAGATAAGTAAATAGAATGGCTAGAACAAATGGTAAAATAATTTTGTAGAGACTGGTTAGAAACAGACGATAGTTTGGAAATATCCGAACAATTAAGAATAAAATGATTAAAGCGAGAATAGCTAGAACACCTATGCGCACTAGCTTTTTAAAAAATATAGACTTAGTCTCGCTATTCATGTCACTGGACACGGCGCTCAGCTTCAGTAAACAAATCATCTAAGGGGAGTAAGCTCCCGTCTAAATCAACCTCATGAACATGAAAAAGATCATGTTTCTTCCGTAATTCAATACAACAATTCCAGCAATAATAATGGTCTGGGGCAATTTTACCAAGATTCTTCGACTGACAATTAATACATTGCAACAAAAAAACACCCTTTCATACAATAGATATTCATATTATGGTATGAAAAAGTGTAATTTAAACATAAAATTCTCTTTAAGTTAAAAAATCGAAAGGTGATAAATTCAATTCTTCTTCAGACTGTTCAGCCAGTCGCTGAGCATATTCATCATCACTTAATACTTTTGTTAATCTTTCTTGTAATGTTGTGTTTCGCTTATTGGTGTCTTCTTCTTTAAGTCCAGTTAAAAATGATTGTTCATTACCACAAATGATCAGTGATTGTTTGGCACGGGTGATCGCAGTATATAGAAGATTCTTTCGTAACATTCGGCGAAAACTTCGATCAATTGGCATGATGATAATTGGAAATTCACTACCTTGTGATTTATGAATCGAAATGCAGTACGCATGCATAATATTTAATAAATCCTTTCGGTTGTATACAACATCAATATCATCATAAGTCACAACAAGCTGTTCTTCCTGCTCAACATTTTCATTTGCTTTAAAAATAGCCGTTATCTGACCAATATCACCATTAAACACCCCATCTTCTGGCTGATTCACAAGCTGAATAACCTTATCACCTGTTCGAAAAATAGTATCCTTTGTTCTTAATTCACGAACATCATTCCGTTTTGGATTGACAATCTGCTGAATTTCCTGATTAATTCGATGAATACCTACTTCCGTTTTATACATGGGAGCTATTATCTGCATTTGCTTAATGTCAAAGCTTTTGTTTAGTGCTTTCTGAACAATTTGCTTTAAAGCATCGATCATTTCCCAGGTTTGACATTTAATAAAGTTAAAATCATTTGCCTTTACTAACGACTTTTGTTCGACTTGATTATGCTTAATTTGGTGAGCAAGTTCAATAATCTTGGAACCTTCCTTTTGTCGATAGACTTCGTCGAGCTTGACTGACTTAATTTGCTTCGATGTTAATAAATCTGCCAGTACATGACCTGGTCCAACTGAAGGAAGCTGATCCTCATCACCAACCAATAAAACATGCATGTCAGTAGGTACCGCTTTAAACAGTTGATTAGCTAAGAAAATATCAACCATTGAAAATTCATCAACAACAAGTAAACGCCCTTCCAATGGATTCATTTCATTTTTTTCAAACCCTTCATGACCATCCCAACCTAAGAGACGATGAATAGTAACCGCTTGAATACCAGTAGACTCTGATAATCTTTTGGCAGCTCGTCCTGTTGGAGCAGTTAAAATAAATGGAAATTTGGATTGACTACTATAATCGGCTAGATTTAAAGATAATTCATGAAGTGAGCTAAAAGCACGCAAAATTCCTTTGATAACAGTTGTCTTTCCTGTTCCTGGACCACCAGTTAAAATCATCACTTTTTCCTGTAGAGCTTGTTTAATCGCATCATATTGCTCTTTTCCATAGCTAAGTGTTTCTTCCTCTTCAATCTCTCCAACTAACTTTAACAATTCTGCTTCTGGAATTTGATCAATCTCTTTCTGATCTAAAACACGTTTTAAATGGGTTGAAAAACCCGCTTCTGCATAATATAGAAATGGCAAATAAACTCTCTCATCCTCAAGAACTAGTAAACCTTCCTCCGCTAATTCAACCAACTGTTGGTTAATATCTGCTTCAGTAATTTGATGAAGTTCAGCCTCTAATAACCGTTTAGTAAGCGGGAAAAGTTCGTCTAATGTTAAAAAAACATGACCCTCTTGCATGGCTTCATGTAAAGTATAAAGACACCCAGCCCGAATACGTGACGGATGATTGAGTTCGAGTTCATTTTGAATCGCTATTAAATCAGCTCGATGAAAGCCGAACCCATGAATATCAAAGACGTATTGATATGGATTAGATAATAAAATATCGACTGCTTGCTCTCGATAGGTTTCATATATCTTTTGAGCCATTTTTAACCCAATTCCATATTTGGATAAATGGACAACGACAAAGTCAAATCCTTGATGCTCTCTTAGCTGTTCAACTAACCCGTCTTTCCGTTCTTTTGTAAGTCCTGTAATCTGATCCAGTTCCGTGGGGTCATTCATGATTTTGTCGATCGCCGTTTCACCTAAATGGTCAACAATTCTCGATGCAGTTTTCTCACCGATTCCATAGAAAAGATCACTAGATAAGTAAGCAACTAAACCTTCTTTCGTATCTGGTAAATAACGTTTATATGCCTTAACATCATATTGTAAGCCAAATCGCTTATGTTCAACTAATTCTCCATTAAATATGTATACCTCACCTGGTAATAACTCACTAAAATAACCCTTCACAACGATGTCCGGTTCATCATACGCCTCATTTGTTTCTAGAACCTTAATTTTTGCAATGGAAAAATGCTCAGTCGCATTTGAATAAATCGTATAAATAAGTTCTCCTCTTATATATCTATCTGATTGAATGAGTATTTGCTCTTCCATTACAACTAGCTCCTTTTTAACACTATCGCAAAAAAATAAGATCTGATCAATAATCGGATCAGTAAAACTAAGCTTGCACCCTAACGTTTGGGTGACAAACTAAGTTTTGCTACACTCCTATTCTTACGACTCCTTAAGTTCCTCAATTTGGGTTAATAACTGTTCAGCCATATAATAATCCGGCTCAATTTCTCGGATTCTTTCTAAATGGACAATGGCTTGGTCTGTTTTTTCTAAAAAGAGAAGAGCTACGGCTAAATTGTAACGAGCATCAGCATGTGTTGAATCTTTAGCTATAATTTCTTCAAAGATTGACACGGAAAGATTGATTTGATCCGTTTCTGCTAATGCCAGTCCATATTGAAAGATCACTTCGAGATCAGCTGAATTCAATTCATAAGCCCGTTGTAAAAAAGGTAAAGCACGTCTTGAATCAGACTGATTTCGCCATGATAAGCCTAACATAAAATAAGCATCAGCTTCATCTAAACCAATCTCAATAGCTTGCTGATAATATTGTGCTGCTTGTTGATAATCTTCTTGTTCAAAAAATAAGTGTCCTAAGCCATAATAAGCGGTAGCCGCATGCTGATCCAATTCAATGGCACGTCGAAAAAACTGCTCTGCTCGATTAATGTCATCGATGTGGAGTAATAAATTTGCAAAATTAATATAGCCAACTGGATCCGTCGGGTTTTCTTCAATAACTTGTTGAAAACTTATCGCAGCTCCTTGATAATCTTGATTTCTCATTTGAGAAATACCTTTAGTTAGTGCATCATCCAACGCCTCTCACCTCTTTTGTTGACACAATATTTATTCATTTTTCACGACAGATGGATAAGAGGCTGACTGTGAAAAGCCAGCGCTGCCTTATCCCACATAGTCTAATTGCTTACCAGCTCGGTAAATTTCATTTATTGTCCCGCCACCAAGGCATACTTCATCTTGATAAAAAACAACAGCTTGACCAGGTGTAATAGCTCGCGCTTCCTGGGCAAAATCAACTAAAACCGTTTGATCATCACGAATGGTCACTGTGACGCGGCTATCTTTTTGGCGATATCTGAATTTTGCCGTGCATTCAAATGTATTACTCTCCATCTCATTAACCCAATTGACATCTTCTGCAACGAGTTGATTCGATTTCATATAAATGTTGTCATCACCTGATTCAACATATAAAACATTTCTAGTTAAATCTTTGCCAACAACAAACCAAGGACCGCCAGAGCCACCGATACCTAGCCCTTGGCGCTGACCGATTGTATAATACATTAAACCGTCATGTGAACCCTTATCTTCACCAGACATCGTTTCGATCCGGCCGGGTTGAGCAGGCAGATATTCACTTAAAAATGTTTTAAAATCTCGTTCACCGATAAAGCAAATACCTGTACTATCTTTTTTATTAGCTGTCACTAAACCATGCTCTTGGGCAATTTTTCGTACTTCACTTTTCGGGAGATGACCTAATGGGAACATAACTTTTTTTAAGACATCACTTGAAAGCTGATTTAAAAAGTAAGTTTGATCTTTATTATCATCAACTCCTCGTAATAGTTCGACTCGATCACCGCTGACACGTGTTCGAGCATAATGCCCTGTGGCAACATAATCTGCTCCTAATGAAAGAGCATGGTCAAGAAAAGCTTTAAACTTTATTTCTTTATTACACATTACATCAGGGTTTGGGGTTCGACCTGCTCGATATTCTGCTAAGAAATAGCTAAAAACCTTGTCCCAATACTCTTGCTCAAAGTTAACAGCGAAATAAGGAATCTCAAGCTGGTTACAAACACGAACCACATCATCATAATCTTCTGTTGCGGTACAAAAACCATCTTCGTTAGTATCATCCCAGTTTTTCATAAAAATCCCAATGACTTCATAGCCTTGTTGCTTTAACAATAAAGCGGTAACTGATGAATCAACCCCACCACTCATGCCTACAACAACACGTGTTTTTTTATTATCATGCTCATTCATTTATTTCACTCCCTTCACTTAACCTTGTAGTCATTTGCTCAACTACATGAATCACGCGGTTAGCTGCTTCAATGATTTGAGCCTCATCATTTGCTAAGCCAAAGCTGAAACGGACTGAATTTTCCGTTTTTGGATGATCAACACCATACATCGCAGTTAACACATGTGAAGACTCAATTGATCCAGCTGTACAAGCACTTCCACTAGAAGCAGCTAAACCTTCAAGATCTAAATTCATTAACAAGGGCTCAACCTTTATATTTGAAAAACTAATATTTAATATCGTAGGAGCCAGTTCGTTAAGATTTCCATTGATTGAAAAATCAAGATCAGCTTGCTTTAATTGTTGATAAAATAGATCACGATACCGTTTATAACGATTAAACTGCTGATAGTTATCTTGTTCAATTCTTTCAATTGCATAACGCATTCCAGCAATGGCAGGGAGACTTTCTGTCCCTGGTCGCTTTAAACGCTCCTGATTACCACCATGTTGTAAGGCATTAAACTTAACCTCTTTCCGAGCATATAAAAAACCAATTCCTTTAGGTCCATTAAGCTTATGTGCAGAAGCTGATAAGAGATCTACCCCTAATTCTGTGACATCTAATCGGATCAACCCATAGGCTTGGACAGCATCAGTATGAAAATAAGCTTGATGCTCTTTTAATAACTTGGCAATTTCTTTAATGGGTTGAATCGTCCCCACTTCATTATTAATCATCATAATGGATACTAAAATGGTGTCTTCTCGTAAACTATTGATCACAAGCTTAGGATCTACGTAACCTGCTTCGTCTACCGATAAATAAGTGACTTCAAAGCCAAGCGACTCAAGGTACTCGGCCGCGTGTAAATTGGCATGGTGTTCAATAGCTGTCGTAATAATATGCTTACCTTTGTCTTTATTGGCTAAGGCAACACCAAGAAGAGCTAAATTATCAGCTTCAGTACCACCACTCGTAAAATAAAGCTCTTTTTCATTGGCACCAATGCTTTTAGCTAAATAGCGTCTATTCTCATCAAGCAATCCACGGGCACGCCGACCAAATCCGTGAATACTTGATGGATTACCGTAGACCTCTCCCATAACTTCAGTCATTTTATGAATCACATCAGGGTGCATGGGGGTCGTAGCAGCATGGTCTAAATAAATTGCATCCACTTTTGTCCCTTCCTTCTTTAGCAAAACTAGATATAGAACATATAAGGTTCATTCTCTTCCACTTCTTCATATTTAGATAAATCAGCTAATGTTGTCGTATCAAGTACATCTTTTACTGCATCACGAATTCTTATCCATAATGATTGTTGTGCAGGTTCCTCATCCTCAATTCCTTCAACTGGTGTAATTGGACCTTCTAACGTTCGGATAATATCAGCAGCTGTGATTTGACTAGCTGATCTAGCTAATTTATAACCGCCATAAGCTCCTCGTACACTCTTAACTAAGCCGGCATTGCGCAAAGCTGGTACAAGTTGTTCCAAATAATGCTCTGATAAATCATGATTTTGAGCAATACTTTTTAACGAAAGGGGTTTTTGATCTTTACATTTAGCCAAGGCAATCATAATGGTTAACCCATAGCGACCTTTTGTTGAAATTTTCATAACATATCCGCTTCCCTTCTCATACTATTTATCTTAACATGAATGCTGTGTTTGTTTCATTAATTATAGCATGAATCTCTATTATCACTTGCATTTCATTGATAAAATTCGTACGATTAAAACAACTGAGTCATCGAACTTTAGCTTTTACAAATGTATAATATTCTAAATGATATAAATCATTAAAGTCAAGTAGAACCGCTTCAATATCATGAGTAAAGGAGTTTTTTTATGTCCAAACAACCACTCGCTTTTCGCCTACGCCCTAAACATATCAATGATATCATTGGTCAGAAACATCTCGTTGGCGAAGGCAAAATGCTTGAACGAATGGTTAGTGCAGAACGTTTAGCATCAATGATTTTATTTGGTCCTCCTGGAACAGGTAAAACATCACTGGCTATTGCCTTAGCTAAATCAATTGGTCTACGCTATAAAATATTAAATGCTGTTATTGATAAAAAGAAGGATATGGAAATTGCTGTTGAAGAAGCAAAAATGTCTGGGACGTTAGTCATTATTTTAGATGAAGTCCATCGTTTAGATAAAGCCAAGCAAGACTTTCTATTACCTCATATTGAAAGTAATTTAATCACTTTAATTGGGTGTACAACAAGTAACCCCTATCATTCAATTAACCCTGCTATTCGAAGTCGTGTTCATTTATTTGAGCTCTATCGCTTAACAGCCGAAGAAGTTGAAGAAGCACTGATAAGAGCCTTAAATGATAAAGAAGAAGGATTAGGAAACCTTTCTATCGATATTACAAAAGAAGCACTTGAACACTTTGCGAACGCTTCAGGGGGTGACTTGCGCGGAGCCTTAAATGGTCTGGAATTGGCCGCTTTCTCAACAAAGCAAGAAAAAGGACAAACCATTAAGATTGATTTAACTGTTGCTGAAGCCTGTATGCAGAAGAAAAGTTTTTCTCACGATAAGGGAGGCGATGCACATTATGACGTCCTATCTGCCTTTCAAAAATCAATTAGAGGAAGTGATGTCAATGCCGCCCTCCATTATCTCGCTCGCTTAATTGAGGCGGGTGATTTGCAAAGCATTGCTCGGCGGATGACTGTCATTGCTTATGAAGATATTGGACTTGCCAATCCTCAAGCCGGTACGAGAACACTTGCTGCAATCGAAGCTGCCGAACGGATTGGATTCCCAGAAGCACGAATTCCGCTATCTGTTGCATTGGTTGAATTGTGCCTTTCACCTAAATCAAATTCTGCATATAAAGCGCTTGATCAAGCAATGTACGATGTACAACACCATGATATCGGCGATGTTCCTCTACATTTAAAAGATAGTCACTATCAAGGGGCTAGCCAATTAGGTAGAGGAGTGGACTATAAATATCCTCATAACTATCCAGGGGCTTGGGTAAAACAGGACTACTTACCTGAACCACTAAAAAATAAAAAATATTATCAACCCATAGAAACTGGTAAATTCGAACGTGCCTTAAAGCAAATGTACGATCACATCAATAATCAATAGAAAAACCGGACAAGTTTACCCGGATCTTTACTGCTGACCAAGTGAAGTATTCCTCAAAGAGGTTGCTTTTTCGAATGACAAGGAAGACTTTGATAGCGATATATCTCACGAATAAAATATTTTTTATTTTCGAACAGTATTCATGTTTTCCTGCTGTTGATTCGAATAATAAAGCTTACTTTTGCTTCTTTTTTGGGTGAAAGTGAGTTTTTTTTACACTCATGAATAATTAAACTAGCTTTTGTCCATACTTTTCTTATAGATAACCTATCGATCTAATAAATAATGAAATGAAACTATCGAGATAAGGAGTGATAAAGGATGGCGAAGGTTAGACAAGATGCCTGGTCACAAGAAGATGACTTATTACTAGCAGAAACTGTTTTAAGACATATTCGTCAAGGAAGTACACAATTAAATGCTTTTGAAGAGGTTGGTGATAAACTTAATCGCACCTCTGCTGCCTGTGGTTTTAGATGGAATGCTGAGATTCGACAAAATTATGAACAAGCCGTTGCAATCGCAAAACGTCAAAGAAAGCAAAATAAGCGTGAACAATTGCGCCAACATAAGAAGTCAGATACTGCAACTCAGCTATATCAACCGCAAGAACCAGTTAAACAGAAGCAAAAAAGTAGTCAAACCAGTAAGCAACTTGAACAACAATCAATAGATTTGGAACAAGTTATTGATTACTTAATAGGATTAAAACAAAAAAATGACCAATCTCATCAACAAATGGCTGATTATAGTAAACTAGAAAGTGAACATCAGCAACTGTTAAATGAAAATGCACTATTAAACAAACAGGTTAAATCGTTAGAAAAGCAAGTAGAAACGATTCAAGAGGATTACCAAGCCTTTCTTCAAATTATGGATCGGGCTAGAAAAATGGTTGTCTTTGAAGATGATGATGAAAAAAAATTACCGACTTTTGTAATGGACAAAAACGGTAATTTAGAACAAGTGGCTCGGTAACAAAGAAACATACTAAAAACTCGAATAGAATTCTATTCGAGTTTTTTCATTTGAAATATCAGTTGAAATGCGATAATGAGTTATTCTGTTCGGGTTTTGGATTGAAATTTAGTCCAAAGCTCAACATAGGGATACCATTTGGAATTTTAACTTGTTATAAAGAAGCTGTTGCAAAATGGATGATGGACAATCTTGTGACAACTTCTTTTTGCGTAATCTAATCTATATGTATAAATTGAATATCAAAGCTCATTCACAATCTTAACTCCTGCTTAGAAAAAACGGCGTAGAACACACCTATTCGATGTTTTGATCAACAACTCAAGGCAAAATGGCAAATAGAGACCTTCTATCATCCATTTCAGACAAAATCATAAGACAAAATGTCGGAGAGAAGCCTTCTATCATCCATTTCAAACAAAACATCAAGCTAAAATGTTGGATAGAACACTGCTATCACGTGTTTTGAACTTCTATTCCAATCAAACTGTCGAATAGAGTCCATCTATCCGACAGTTTGATTGAAATGGCGAACCAAAAGGTCGAATAGAATATTTCCATCGCATTTTTAATACTAACAAAGAAAAAAGCTATTGAACAATATATCCTTCATTGTACAATAGCCTTTTTATTTGGTTAAATATGTATCAATCCCGATCGTGCCGTCTCCAGAAAAAGTTTTGAACCCGCTCTAAGCAGGTGGGTGTCTTATTTCTTATTTTTTACGTCCTAAATGTTAGGCGTGTAATCCACAAGAAAACATCAGACTCCCAAATTTAAAATGTTCGGTCAAAACATAATAAATTCAACGGACACATCAGGATCAATTCATGAATTCATGATTAACTTATGAATTTATACTAGCATATGTTTTTTTAATAATCAAGTCTTTGGAAAGGGGTTTCATCAACTATAGCTCTTTATTTTTTGCCTCTCTTAACATTAAATGTAACTCAGTTAATTGTGTATCACTCACTTCACTTGGTGCTTCTGTTAATGGATCTGAGGCAGAGGCTGTTTTAGGAAATAGAATCGTATCACGTAAATTTTTCTTTCCGGCTAACAGCATCACTAAGCGATCAAAACCTAGAGCAATTCCCCCATGTGGCGGTGTCCCATATTCAAGTGCTTGTAGTAAGAAACCAAATTGAGCATTTGCCTCTTCTTTAGAAAATCCTAAGACACTGAACATTTTTTCCTGAAGATCTTTTTGATAAATACGTAACGATCCACCACCTAGTTCAAAACCATTTAAAACAAGATCATACGCTGACGCTTTTACTTCTGCTGGATTTGTCTCGAGTTTATCTACATCTGATTCAACAGGTAAAGTGAATGGGTGATGTGCCGCAACATAACGTTCTGCGTCACTATCATATTCTAATAACGGCCAATCCGTGACCCATAAGAAATTAAACTGTTCTTCATCAATTAAATTTAAATCTTTTGCTAATTTTTGTCTTAAAGCACCTAAGCTATCGTAAACAACTTGTTTTTGATCAGCAACAAATAACAGAAGATCACCATCACTCGCTGCCATTCTATTCATTAATTGACTCTGATCCTCTGGGTTGAAAAACTTAGCAATTGGACCTTTAAAGCCACCTTCTTCAATTTTGATCCATGCTAAACCTTTAGCACCATAAATCTTGACGAACTCTGTTAATTTATCTATGTCTTTTCTTGAAAAAGCATCTGCTTGCCTTTCAACTTTAATCGCACTTACCTTACCATTATTACTTATTGTATCCGCAAAAACTTTAAAATCTGAATCCTTGACTTGTTCAGATAGATCAACTAATTCTAAATCAAAGCGTGTATCAGGTTTATCTGAACCAAAACGGGACATAGCTTCGTCATAGGTCATTCTTGGTAAGGGCAATGTCAGTTCAATACCTTTAACTTCTTTCATAACCTTGTTCATCATCTTTTCAGTCATAGTCATGATCTCGTCGCTTGTCATAAAAGAAGTTTCAATATCTACTTGAGTAAATTCTGGTTGACGATCAGCTCGTAAATCTTCATCTCGAAAGCAGCGAGCAAACTGATAGTATCTCTCAAAACCTGCAACCATGATCAACTGTTTAAATAGCTGAGGGGATTGTGGCAAAGCATAAAAATGACCTTGATGTACACGACTAGGTACTAGATAATCGCGAGCCCCTTCTGGAGTGCTCTTTGTCAACATAGGGGTTTCCATTTCTAAATAGCTTTCTTCATTTAAAAATTGGCGAATCACTTGTGCTGTCTTATGACGGGTCTTGATTGTATTTTGCATCGATTCACGGCGCAAGTCGATATAACGATACTTCAATCGCGTATCTTCTGAAATATCTCTTTCTTCAAATACATTAATAGGTGGCGTTTTTGCTTCATTTAAAATGGAAATGGTTTCTACTGAAACTTCAATTTCACCTGTTTTCATTTTTGAGTTGACTGTACTTGCTTCACGCTCAACCACGATACCTTCTAGTTTTAATACATATTCATTACGTACAGTTTCAGCAATCTTCAACGCTTGTTGTGAAACAGTCGGATTGAAAACAACTTGTACAATTCCTGTGCGATCACGAAGATCAATAAAAATTAATCCACCTAAATCACGACGCTTTTGAACCCAACCTTTTAACATAATTTGCGTTCCGATATGATCTTTTGTTAATTCACCTGCATGATGACGTTCTGTTATCATTACTGCTACCCCCTCAAACGATCTTTTATATATTTCGAAATTTGGTCAAAACTTACGGCTTCCTGTTTCCCGGTTTTCATTTCTTTGACTAAAACAACCTGATCTTCTAATTCTTGATCACCAATGATCAATACAAATTTTGTATTTTCTCGATCAGCTGCTTTAAATTGTGCCTTCATTTTCTTTCCTAAATAATCTTTATCGACTTGTACATCAATATCACGTAATGATTTAGTTAGTTCAACCGCTTTTAATTCCGCCGCATCACCAAGCGCAACAATGTAACAATCTAAAGATTGATCAATCGGTAAAGAAATGCCCTCTGCTGCTAAAGCCATTAGCAGGCGCTCAACACTTAATGCAAAACCAATTCCCGGTGTGCTTGGACCATCTAATTCTTCAATCAAACCATTAAATCGTCCACCACCTGAAAGGGTAGTAATGGCTCCAAACCCTTCTGCATCACTCATAATCTCAAATGCAGTGTGATTATAATAATCTAAACCACGAACAAGATTAGCATCAATTACATAATCAATTCCCATGACATCTAAATAATGCTTAACTTGATCAAAATAGTGTTGTGCTTCCTCAGTTAAATAATCCAAAATCTTTGGTGCTGTTTTCATTGCTGAATGATCCCTATCTTTTTTACAATCCAAGATGCGAAGTGGGTTTTTTTCTAAACGAACTTGGCAATCCGAACAGAGCTCATCTTTGTATGGAGTAAAGTGTTTAATCAAAGCATCTCGATGAGCTTGTCGACTTTCTTGATCACCCAGAGTGTTTAAGACCAAACGTAATGATTTTAAACCAAGACTCTGATACAATGTCATAGCAAAATCAATCACCTCTGCATCAATAGCCGGATCCGCACTTCCTAAAGCTTCAATCCCAAACTGGACAAACTGTCGCATTCTTCCTTGCTGTGGGCGTTCATATCGAAACATTGGTCCATGATAAAACAATTTTTGTGGCTGTTGAGCAGAGCCATGAAGTTTATTCTGAACGTAAGCTCGAGCAACAGACGCTGTTCCTTCCGGACGAAGGGTTAATTGTCGATCAGCACGATCTTTAAAAGTATACATTTCTTTTTGAACAATATCCGTCGTATCACCAACTCCACGCTGGAAAACCTCAGTATGTTCAAACATTGGCGTTCGAATCTCCTTATAATTATATCGATGACAAAGCTCAAAAAACTTTTGCTCAACATATTGCCATTTCTCAGATTCTCCAGGAAGAATATCCTGTGTTCCACGCGGTAAATTAATCATTTCCCAGCCTCCTAAATATACAATTTAGTCATTTTATGTTTATTTTAAAACTAAATTAGACAACAAAAAAACGCCTCCCTAAATAAGGGACGAGCGTATACCCGTGTTGCCACCCTAGTTGAATTAATAAAATATAATTCCACTCATACAATTAACGCTTGTGCACGGCTAAGCTTACTTAACTTCAGCAAAGCATCTCAGGAGCGTCTTTCATTAAAATGCTTGATAGAGATCTTCCCAGCTTATAGATCTCTTCTCTTTGATCCGCTTATTTTAATTACTTTTTCCTTCATTGATATTAATATGAATAATCAAATTGTTTGAATTGTTTATAATATTACTGTCTCCCCCTAACAATGTCAAGCTGTTTTAAACCTTATCACTATTTTTGTTTTGACTTTGACTAGGTAAATTGATTATGATACAAATAGGTTTTACAACAATACATAACTAAAAAATAAACACGATGGAAGGAGGTAAAGTCGCAATCTATAAAATGATGAGCGACCCTTACATGATTATGAAAAATAAACACCGATTTTTATTTTATGCTACTGTTTTTATCCTGTCGTTTTTCTTTTTTCAGCAAACCGGATTCGCTCAAACTGTCCATATTGAAGCTGATGATCTTTTAGTACGCAGCGGGGCAGGCACTACCTATGAACAAATTGGGCATGTCAATCAGGGGGAAAGTTATCCATTAATAGATGAAAATGACGAATGGGTAGCAATTGATTATGAAGGTCAAACTGGCTGGATTAGCAAGCAATTTGCAACGATTGTTAATCAAGAAAATACAACTGAACAAGCTGTGACGAATAATGAAGCCGACAATAGTGAAACACCTGAGCCAGATCAACCAAATACAGACACTTTTAATATTCCTGTTGATCGAGTCAATTTACGATCAGAAGCTACCACTCAGTCTGACATTCAAGCTGTTTTAACTCAGGGAGAGACGGTGACAATCATAGAACATGTAAATGATCATTGGCTTGAAGTTGAGTGGCAAGATACCAATGGTTTTATCCCATCTTGGCTAATTGAACACGATTATAATCATACGAGTGGATTAAGTTCATCGCTAAAGGATAAAGTTATTGTGATTGATCCTGGTCATGGCGGTCACGATATAGGTGCCACTAGTGTGACTGACAATTATGAAAAACAATACGCCCTTTATACTGCCCGGACATTAAAAAATCAATTGGAGCTGCTTGATGCAAAAGTTTATCTGACTAGAGATGATGACTTTTATTATGCACTAACACCCAGATCAATATTAGCCAATTATTTATCTGCTGATGCCTTTTTAAGTATCCATTATAACAGTGAACCCCAGTACCCTTCTGCAAATGGAATGAATACTTATTATTTATGGGAAACCGATCAAGATTTAGCAGAGCATGTCCATCAAGGTTTGATTGATGAAACGGGAGCAAATGATCGCGGCATAGAGTCCGGTAACTTTCTTGTTTTACGTCTTTCAAAACAACCCGGCATCCTTTTAGAACTCGGTTTCTTATCCAATGATAATGAAGAGAAAATGATTCAATCCCCAGACTATCAAGATAAAATCAGTAAAGGGATTATTAATGGATTAGAAGGTTATTTTTCAAATCATTAATTTACTTTAATCTTGCTATCAAAATTGCGTACAGATGATTCGAATCATCTGCTAGCTAAAAACTAAAACAGGTGTAGAAAAATAATCCATTTTCTACACCTGTTTTTAGTTATCGGTTCTGACGTCTTATTGATTTAAATCATAGCTTTTACCTTTGACTAAATACAAGATACTTTCTGCAATGTTGGTCAAATGATCTCCAAAACGTTCGATGTATCGAGCAATAAAAGCAATTTGCATGATGAGCTGAATTTTTTGTGGATTTGTTGCAGACATACTTAACATTCTCGCTAAGACTTCACCAAACGTTTGGTCAATCGAGTCATCAAGTTCAGATAATTTCTTGGCTAACTTGTGATCTTCAGTTAAATAACTCTCTACTGCTAAGTCGACCATTTCATATGCAACATTACACATATCCTTTAAAGAAGGATCGATGTCTAATTGATGATCCTCACCTAAATGAAGGGTTGAGCGAGCAATATTTTTAGCGTTATCTGCCATTCGTTCCAAATCTGTGGAAACTCTAATCGCCACAATTAACTTTCTTAAATCTGTTGCAACAGGTTGCTGTTTAGCAATGAGTAAGATAGCAGCTTCATTGATTGCTAAATCAAGCTCATCAATCTTTTCATCTTCTTTAATCACTTGTCTTGCTAATTCTAGATCCTTATCATATAGAGATTTAACAGCTTGTTCGAGCTGCAGACGCGCGCTTTTAGCCATTTCCACTAATTCATTCCTTAAAACCTGTAATTCAAGATCAAATTGTTCACGTACTGACATAGCAAATGCCCTCCCTTTAGCCAAAGCGGCCAGTAATGTAATCCTCTGTGCGCTGATCTGCTGGTGTAGAAAATAAACGGTTTGTCTCATTTAATTCAATCAACTCACCATTTAGCATAAATGCTGTTCGATCAGAGATTCGAGCAGCCTGTTGCATATTATGGGTGACAATAATAATGGAATAGTCTTTCTTTAATTCTTGAATTAATTGCTCTACTTTTAATGTTGATTTAGGATCTAACGCAGAAGTGGGTTCATCCATTAAAATTACATCTGGTTCGATAGCTAAAGCCCGAGCCATACATAAGCGTTGTTGTTGTCCACCTGAAAGTCCATATGCATTCTCTTTCAAACGATCCTTGACTTCATCCCAAATTGCTGCTGATCGTAAACTTTTTTCAACAATTTGATCAAGTATTTTTTTATTTTTTATCCCATGAATTCTAGGACCATAAGCAATATTATCATAAATAGATTTAGGGAATGGATTTGGCTTTTGAAAAACCATTCCGACTTTTGTTCTTAACTCCTCAACTCGAAAACTTTTATCCAAAATATTTCGATCACGATATTGAATATTTCCTGATAAGCGAACTATTTCAACAAGCTCAACCATACGATTTAATGTTTTAAGTAAGGTTGACTTCCCGCAACCAGATGGACCAATAATAGCCGTTACTTCCCGTTCATAAATGGGCAAGTTAATATTTTTCAATGCGTGTGTGTCACCATACCACAAATTTAGGTCATCCGTGTTAAACACCGTTTTCTTAGCTTCAACTTCTTTTTCTTTATCTAAACCAATGACTAATTTAAAATTCATAGTTTTGCTTCCCCTTTAACTAGTATCTTTGCTGAAATTTATTTCTGATTATAATCGCAACTGAATTCAATACAACTAGCATGACTAGCAAGACGATGATTGTTGCGGCTGCAAGGTTAGCATATTCACTGACTAAAGATGAATCCAATGTCCAATAATATATTTGCATCGGTAAAACAGTAAAACGATCAAACAATCCTGTTGGAAATGGGATTAATAAAGCAGGAATTCCTAGTACAACAAGTGGTGCAGTTTCTCCAATAGCACGTGATAAGGCAAGAATTGATCCTGTTAAAATACCTGGCATGGCAGCTGGGAGAATAATATTTTTAACTGTTTCCCACTTTGTTGCACCAAGACCATAAGACGCTTCACTTAAATAACCAGGTACTGCGCGAATCGCTTCTTGACTTGACACAATGACAATTGGAAGAACTAAAAGAGACATGGTCAGACCGCCAGCTAAAACAATGTTTCCTAAACTCAATGTTTTTACAAATATAGTCATCCCTAAAATACCATAAACAATTGATGGGACACCGGATAAATTTGAAATATTCGTTTCGATAATTGATTGTAGTTTTCCTTTCCTGGCATAAAGCTCATTATAAATGGCTGTGCCTATCCCTAGGATCATTGTAATCGGAATGACAACACCCATTAACCAAAGCGTCCCAAGAATCGCTCCCATAATCCCCGCTCGATCTGGCTCAGTCGATAATCGATTGGTTAAAAAGTCAAAATTAAGAAAACCGATCCCGTCAACTAAGACTCGATAAATTAAAACAGCTAAAACAAGAACACCAAACGTTGTTGCGAGAAAAAATAATTCTTTTAATAGATGATTCAAAAAAATTCGTTTTTTCATTTTTTGATAAACCAAATCATGTTCAATATATTTCATTTAATATTCCTCCTTAAATCGATGAGAAATATAGCGTGCTAGAATATTCATCAGTAAAGTAAAAACAAATAAAGTCATTGCTACGGCATAAAGACTATAATAAAGTGGTGATCCAGCCGGAGCATCTCCACTAGCTATCTCAACAACATATGCAGTCATCGTCTGCATCGATTGCGTGAGGTCGAAAGTGAGGTTTTTTGAACTCCCACTTGCGATCGTGACAATCATTGTCTCCCCAACCGCTCGAGAAATACCTAATACAAAAGAAGCAACAATGCCAGATAATGCAGCCGGAATAACAACTTTAAATGTCACTTCTAATTTCGTCGCCCCTAAACCCAGTGCACCTTCACGCATTGCGTTAGGAACAGAGCTCATCGCATCTTCAGAAAGAGAAGCGATCATCGGAATAATCATCACACCCATGATCAGACCAGGACTTAATATATTTGTTGCCCCTAACTCTGGAATGAATTCACGTAATAAGGGGGTTACAAATGTGAAAGCAAAAAAACCATAAACAATTGTAGGAATCCCTGCTAATAACTCTAAAATGGGTTTCAGAACCCGTCTGAGACGGTCACTCGCATACTCACTTAAAAATATTGCAGTCATCATTCCAATCGGTCCAGCGACTAACATGGCAATAACTGATGAAATAATCGTTCCATTGATTAAAGGTAACACCCCAAATTCAGGATTTTGACTTAATGGCTTTAGGATTTTTCCAGTGAAAAAATCAATGATTGAAACATGTTGAAAGAATTCAATTGTTTCAGTTACAAGAACAAGTACTATTCCAATCGTCGTTAAGATAGATATAAAAGCAATGGCAAATAAAATTTTTGGAATAGCTTTCTCCTCAAATATAAGTGAACGATTTGATTTCATATGTTCAGTCATTAAATCGTTCTTTTGAATGCTATCTTTTTCTTCATTCGTATGTTTGGTAAACATTTACACCCTCCTTTTTTCCGCAAAGAAGAAACCACTATAAACCTTGTAATAACTCAACCTCTGCTTCAATTTCTTCGCTTGGTAATGGTGCAAAGCCTCTCATTTCAGAAAAATCATTGACATTTTCCATTAAAAAAATGGAAAAATCTAAAACTTCAGGTTTTGCCTTGGCTCGATTTAAATTAAGATAGGTGAAAATAGGTCGCGTAAACTTGGCATATTCACCTTGTTCAGCAATCGTAGCAAAACTGGGTTCGACAGGGCCTTGACCAAAATTAATCTTTACCGCAGTTATTTGATCTTGATTATTAACATAGTAGCCAAAACCAAAAAATCCAACAGCATTCTTATCCTCACTCACGAGAGCAACTAACGTTGAATAATCCTGTTGCAAATTAACATCAGCTTTTAAGTCCACTCCTTCTAAAATACTTTCATAAAAGAATTCGTAGGTGCCATGATTTTCATTGGGACCATATAGATTAATTTTTTCATCTGGCCAATTTGGATTGATATCTGACCAATTGTTAATATCTCCATCAGACCGAAAAATGTTAACAATCTCTTGATCTGTTAATTCTGTCGCCCAATCATTGTCTGGATGAATAACGAATGTCAGCCCGTCGAGGGCAATCTTTAATTCTCTTACTTCTATACCAGCTTTAACAGCCGTATCAAGTTCATCCTCAGTTATTCTTCGTGAGGCATTGTTAAAGTCTGTCCCATTTTCAACAATGAATTTTTGAAAACCTGCGCTCGTTCCTGAACGAGAGACTTCAACCGATACATCTTGTTGTTCAACATACATATATTCTTCAGCAACCCTTGCCATCAGTGGATAAACAGTGCCTGAGCCATCGATAGCAACACGTCCAGATAAGGCATTGGGATCATCATTTCCTCTTCCACTACAAGCTACTAAACTAACAAATACCATCAAGATTACAGTCAATAAGATTGTTTTTTTCAATCATTTCACTCCTGATCTCTTTAATATAATCTTATTTCCTATCATAATTTCATCATAACGCATCATTTTGAAGTTAACGTTAAGTCCATGTAAACAATATGTAAATTTTAAATAGGAAATCTTCATTAGTGTGTGTTCAAAAAGGAGGATGAAAAATATATCGTTGGCTAAAGATGCCACATCCTATTACAGAACTTTTGATGTGATGAGTAAGCACCTATTACTACGGTGGGACGAGTAACCGCACCAAAGAAAGTCACGAAGGATTTGCAAGGTTAGAAAAACTTGGCTTATCGCTGAGTCTTTATGGCGAATGCCATCATTTGACTTATACAAATCTTTTATTTCTTTGATCGTGCAAGAATAAGTGTCTTATTGATTCTGTATCCCAGTCCTAGGGCGTTTTGGTAGTTAATCAAAGGTCTCCTGTTCTCGATGTGTCATTTTCACCAGACTTTTTTGAACAGCCTTAATTAATTATATTATTATCTGTAGCATCTTATACTTTGGCTAAGATAAAAGAGACTGATCAATAAGCAGCAAAATATAAAGCGAAACTTCAATCAGTGGGAGTTTTTCGACACACAGGTCTTTTCAGTGAGACGAGTAATCGCAAATCACTTCGATGGGACGAGTAACCGCACCGCATTAAGGAAGGCAACTTTAGCACTCACATCGCAAGAATAAGTGTCATTCTTATTCTGAGTCCCAGGTCTATTTGATAAGGCGATTAACCACAAATGCCTTCGGTAGGACGAGTAAACTATGAAACATTGACACTATTAAAAAACTCGGATGATCACCCAGTTCTTATATTAAAATTCTAAGTTTTATTTATCCTGTTAGGGTAGAATAATGGTAATTATATTTTTAGGAAGGATTAATTTTTATGTTTGAAATAACTATACAAGAATAGAATGATCTTGTGAGCAGTGTTAATAGTATAGCGGACAAAACTTAGCGACAACTCAGTGAGGTGAACAGCTATTTTAGAGAGCTAAATAGTACATTGACTATTACAAATGTTATCTTAGCAGTTATCGCCCTATACCTTATAGCTTTAGTCATTATTGAATGGATTAAATACAAAAAGAAATAATAGCTAACAGAGTAATTTTCATTGATTTTAGTTGCTTGTTTTTGCATGTTACTAAGGTGTAATAGATACTGTAATTAGCTGAAGAGATGCCTTTAACTTTAAGAAGTGTTTGTTGCTTTTGATATTTTTCATTGTAAATTAGATTGACGTTTGAAAAGTTTATAGCTGACTAATATCACTAATAATCCAACTATAAAAGTAGTCAAAATACCTGTTGTATAATTAAAAGCTGTATTCCACGTTTGCAACTGTATTTCTTTTGTGATCACTTGATCAATCTTTAAGTATTGAAACGGATTGTATGGGTTTTGAATCAACAACCCAAGATAACAAGTGATTCCTGTTAGAAGTGCTGTTAGAATCGGCTCTCTACTCCATTGGGAAAAGAAATAATATAAACCATAAATTAATAAACTACTTGTAAAGGCAAGTAAAAAAGCTTTGGAGAAATATGTTTTTAAGGTGATGAAATGAAAGGTATCTAGATTTTGATTATCCGCCATTACATCAGTTGTATAGCCGTCATAGACAAGTACGGGATAGTCAAGACTTCCAAAATGATCGACCACAGTCGCCACAATTAATGGTAAAGCAATCATCACAATGACATAAAGAAACAAAGCTAAATAACCTGCTGAAAATTTGGCGATCAATAATCGTCCTTGATCAAAAGGTAGAACTTGATGGAATCTGATTTTTTGTGTTTTTTTCTGCAGCTCTGAAGAAAAAGTATTACCAAAGATAAAGCAACCGATTAAGATCACCGCTGGAAGATAAAGATTTTGAATCAACTGATACAAATAGTAAACCCCTTTTGTACTATAACGGCTCGTTGTTTCTTCCCACAATTCTTTGGTAGGCTCAGTAAAATCATCATACGCTGTCGCTAAATACATAGTGGAAGTTGTTTTTTGGACAAAAGGAGCGATCTGATTTTCAACCAAATACTGTAATTCTTCATAGGTTGCACGCAGGGTAAAATTATTAATATATTGATCATGAAAGGTTTGACCTTCCAATGATTTATTTGCCTCTATATATGATTTGAGTGAATCTGCTTGATCTTGTAAAATTTGTTCAAATTCTTCTGATTGATAAGCCTTTTTTGCACTTAGCTGCCTTTCATTCGCTTGCTGAATAAGATCTTCTCTCATCTTTATCTCTTCAATCCATGCATCATCATCTGCTTCAATCGCCAGCTCGGATTCAATCGCTAAGTCTTCAACATTTAACAAGGTAGAATGTATGATCCAATCAAAATGATCTAACACCTGTTGACGCGTCGTTGCTGTCATGACCATTTGAAAACCATACAGAACTATGATAGCAATTAACGTGACAGCAACCAAAAACCAAATCGTTTTCTGTTTTAATAGTTTTTTGAATTCAAATAAAAATAATGTTTTCATAATGATCTCCTGCTTTAATGACTTTTTCACTATCTATCGCATTTACGTTTGAAAAATTTATAATTTGCTAACACAAATAATAACCCAATAAGAAAAGTAAGCAGTATACCTGTTGTGAAATTAAAAGCTGTATTCCACGTTTGTAACTGTATTTCCTGTGTGATCACCTGATCAATCTTTAAATATTGAAACGGATTGTATGGAGCTGGAATCAACAACCCAAGATAACAAGTGATACCTGTTAGAAGTGCTGTTAGGATTGGTTCTCTGCTCCATTGGGAAAAGAAATAATATAAACCATAAATTAATAAACTGCTTGTAATAGCAAGGAGAAATGCTTTGGAGAAATAGGTTTTTAACGTAATAAAATGAAAGGTATCTAGATTTTGATTATCCGCCATTACATCAGTTGTATAGCCATCATAGACAAGTACGGGATAGTCAAGACTTCCAAAATGATCGACCACAGTTGCCATAATTAATGGTAAAGTAATCATCACAATAACATAAAGAAACAAAGCTAAATAACCTGCTGAAAATTTGGCGATCAATAATCGTCCTTGCTCAAAAGGTAGGACTTGATGAAATCTGATTTTTTTCGTTTTTTCCTGCATTTCTGAAGAAAAAGTATTGCCAAAGATAAAACAACCGATTAAAATAACGGCGGGAAGATAGAGGTTCTGAATCAACTGATACAGATAATAAACCCCTTTTGTACTATATCGATTCGTTATTTCTTGCCAGTGTTCTTGTGCAATTCCAGTAAAGTCATCATACGCTGTAGATAAAAACATCGTATAATAATCATTTTGGACGAAAGGGTCAATTTGATTTTCAAGCAAATACTGCTTTTCAGCGTAAGTGGCACGGTGAGTGAAGTTACTGACAAGTTGATCTTGCTCACCGATCGAGTATCCTGACCCATTATAAGGATCTATATACACTTCAAGAAAATCCAATTGATTTTGCAACATTTGTTCAAAATCACCTGCTTGATAATCTTCCTTTATGCGTAGCCTTTTTTCATATCCTTGATGAGCGTTATTTTCCATTATCTTTGCTTCTTCCAACCATGCTTCATCATCGGCTTCAATGGCTTGTTCTTGTTCGTGCGCATAGCCTTCAATACTTTCCAAATTTAAATGAATGAGGAAATCGTATTGATCTAACATTTGTTGACGGGTCGTTGCTGTCATGACCGACTGAAAACCATACAGAACTAAGATGGCAATCATCGTGACAGCAACCAAAAACCAAATCGTTTTCTGTTTTAATAGTTTTTTGAATTCAAATAAAAATAATGTTTTCATACATGTCCCCGCCTTTTACTCACCGCAATGGATAGCAAGAGCAAAACAATTGTACAGGCTATATTTGCAACCACCGCAAGACCTGATCCAGCAATCGTTTGAGTTATGGCTACATCTAATTTTTGATAGAGCCAGGGAAACCACTGATTAATAAAGCCTTGACTGATCGTGATCTCTGCCATAATAAATAAAGAAAAAAGACTGCCTTGCACCAGCAAAGATCGTTTGAGTAAAAAGCTAAAGAACGTAAACCACGTGACGAGCATCATCAAATATAATAACCCATAGCCGATCGCTTGTTGTAAGTAATCCCCAGCTTGAATAAAACCCGCCGTCTGGGTATCAAAGGGATAATTAAACGGTTGGTCAACACCTTTCCCCAGCCATGATGAAATGAGTAGCGTGGTGCCGATCACAGACACAAACCAAATCACAGCACTGATAATCATCATCAGCCACTTGGCTAACACCATCCGGAGAGGAGAAATCGGTAGACCATAAGTTAATTTAACCGTTTGATCATCAAATTCCTTAACGATCGGTAAACCTATGAGAACAATTAGGATAAAAAATCCGAATGAATTAAAAAATAATAATACAACCTGTTTACTAAACACAGCCGGCTGGATCGAGGTATGGAGATCCTCTTTTGGTAAACCGATACGAATCAGCTCATGATTTAACGTCATCTCCGCTTCCATCTCACTAACTGACAATGGAAATTGTTTATTCAATTCATGGTAATAGATCGCTAATTCGTAAGCCTCGTTTTCCAACTGCAACGCTGCTAATGCTTGATCCTCATCAATCGCTTCGACCCATTCATCGATCTTACTGTACAAAGCCCGTCCTGCTTCAACCTCTTCCTCTAATACAGGATCCCCTTCCTCACCCATTTCCTGTAATTCGGACTCATCTGTAATGACAGTCTTCCGCACATTCAAACTGTATTGTTGAATTTGAGACATCTTTTCAGCTTTAATAATATCTTGGTAGATAAAGTTACGAGCAAATAAACCGAGAACCAACCCAATCGAAAGTAACAAAAAGATAACAAATAAACGAGAGCGCCAGAGTTTCTTGAATTCAAATTTAAGCACATTCATCGCTTAACTCCGCTGCCCAAAATACGTTTCATATAACTTTTCAGAGCCAGAGACTTCCTTTTGCAAGTCTAAAATCGATAGCCCTTGACTCTGAATCGTTTGAATACAGCCATCCAACATCTGTTCATCGCCTTGAACCTTTAGAATAGCGTCATGTTGTTCAACCACATAACCCGCCTTAGTCAGCAACTGCTTGCCCTGTTCTAGGTTAGACAATTTAAAGTGATAGGATATTTCATTGTGATCTGCCCGATTGACTTCGATTAGCTTTCCATCTTTCAAAAAGATGATTTGATTGGTTACTCGATCGATCTCAGCTAAGTTATGGGAAGATAAAATCACCGTTGTTCCATTGCGGTCTAAATCAAGCAGAATGTTTCGAATCCGAATCGCACTGGATGGATCTAGACCCGTTAAGGGCTCGTCCATAAATAAAAGCTTCGGCTGATTGACTAAAGCAATGGCGACGAGTAAATGTTGCTTCATCCCTAGTGAATAGTCGCCAACCTTTTTATTCAAATAATTAGACATGCCAACATAATCAGCAACTTCATCGACACGTTTTTTCGGAAGTTGATGGCTATCACTGATATATTTCAAATGGTCATAACCCGTTAAGTAATGGAATAGGACGGTATGATCTTGAAGATAAGCGACTTGCTTAAAGACGTGATAGGATTTATTTGATTGGTCAAGTAAGGTAATCGCTCCTGAATTAATCGGAATGATGTGGCAAATACAATTGAGCAAGGTTGTTTTTCCAACTCCGTTCGGCCCGACTAAAGCATAAATCCCTGGTTGATCAATTGTTAAACTGACATTGTCAATCACTGTTTGTGTTTTATAGCGTTTGCTAACTTGGTCTAATTGGAGAATAGCGATTTGAACCACCTCTAATCGTCTTATTATTCTGAAAATATAATTAAAATGGATAATACAATATAAATATACCATTATTTTCACATTAGAAAAATGAATCTGGGTATACATTCACTATTTGTTCACATATTTTAAAAAAGATAACAATATTCCTGGTTTTCTATCAAAAAGCTTCCACTAAATCATTAAATTAACAAAACAAGTGGCTCTTTTATCACAGATAACGGGCGCTAATGTCCTGTGGCAACACCTGCATGATCTACGTCCTATAGACCCCCGTCTCCGTGGAAAGCACCGATCCTTAATATTTGAATCTTAGCATGCTATTTATCATTTTGAAATGGATTTACTTAATCAATTTTATTAACCTGACAACATTGCTGCGATTACTCACCCCATCCAAAAGACTTGGGACTGCGGTTACTCGTCCCACCGAAAAGATTTGTGCGTCGAAAAATTCCCACTGATTGAAGTTTCGCTTTATAAGTAAATCAAATCCATTTTATTTTTATAAGTATTCTATGGATAATAAAGAAAATACACATGAAAATAATCGGAACGACGGCAATTAAAAAAATGTAACCAAAATAAAAATACGCCAGATGATCACCCCCAGATAATAAGTATTCATAGTCATCAACTTGTTTTAATGCTCCTCCTCTTGTAATAAGATATTGACCTGAAAAATAGATTAAAAGTGGATAAACTAAAAGTAAGGAAGAATATAAGTAATGCCCTTTCTTTAGGAAAAAATATATAATGAATACAAGAAAAATCAGTAGAAGGATAATAAATACAGCTAATAATATAATAGATAGTATTAAAGAAATATGAATCACCTCATCTTACGTTAAGTTTAACATATTTTCATATCCCCATTTTCGAACTACTTACCACTTAATTTCTAACGAAATTTGAAGTGGGAGTCTTCTGTCGAAAATCGGATAAAATGAAACTTCAATCAATGGGAGTTAGGCCTACAAGGTGTGGGTCATGCAGATGTTTTCGGTGAGACGAGTAATCGCACTAAGGAAAACTACGGAGCTTTACACCGCAAGAATAAGTGGTTTTCTTATTCTGAGTCCCAGGACGCCGCGAACTTAGTCTACGTTTCCCCTCCCACTGATTGGGACGGAGACTGGGGCTGTAATTATTCGACCCTTTGAAACCCATTGTTGTTTCAGATTTTATGGACGATTATCTATGATAAAGGGATGTTGAAGGTCATATCAAAAAACTAATGACTATGAATGCGTACTAAGTAACTAGTTATGTTTGGCTATCTTTTTTTCTTCTATTTCCCACAAAGACAGCCAAGCATTTTTTATCAATACATTAAATTCTATCAGAAATTTAAAATGACTTTCTGATTTAGAGTGGTTTCTTTTCCAGTCTTTTTAATAAGCCATATTGAATAAGCGCTGTGTATCCCATTGTTGATACTATTAGTAAAGAGATATGCTTTGTTGTCACTTTAACTAAATGGTCTTTTAAATAAAGAAGTTGAAAAGGATTCCACCATCTATTGGGATCATAGTGGGATTCTGAATAAAAGGCAATACCTAACACAATGACCAAGTAAAGAATTCCACTGAATATCGGATTTTTCATGTAGATTAGGATACATTCAAATAGCTGCATTAAGAATGGATAGAGTAGGATGACTGACAATAAAACGACGCCTATAAAGCTTGCGATACTAATCGTTTCTCCCTCTGATAGAAAAATAAATGGAGATGACATTGAACCTTCTAGACTTGCCCCTTCGACAAAATTATCTTGAAAAGGATGAATCAGCAAACGACTGATTCCAAGCGAAAAGACGATCCCGATGATAAACAATGAAAAAGCAACGGCTTGATGGGCATAAATCCATTTTCGTTTACTCACTTGCTCTGCCAAATTAAATTGAAACGAATGATTCTCTACTTCGTTAATTAAGATTAATGAACTGACGATGACAAGTAACGACAATACGACAGGGTTAATCAGAAATTCAGCCGTTAAAGCGATAAAATGCGGTGTATTTAAAGAACTGTCCCTTAACTCAAATGGTTCCTCCATTTCATATAACAGCTGATAGTATTGGTAATCCGCTTGTTCCGTGACACGACTATCATCCAAAACCTCTTCTAAATATTGCTCATAGTCATGGTTTATTTCATAATAATTCATCGTAGTCAAAAGGTATGCTTCATTACTCCCTGAAGATAAGGCCTCTAATCGGGACCGGATGACCTGATTGACTTCACTAGTCCTTCGATTTTCTTCACTGAGTTGATCGATTTCCTCCTCATTTCCTTCAGTCAACTCAAGCTCTTCAATCCGCATTGTATTCATCATCATTTCCGCTTCTAAGGAAATACTTTCTTGAAGAATCTGGTTATTTAATATTTGTCTCTCAGCAGGGAGTTGAAAGAGTTGAACGATCAAAATAATAGATACCAATATCAGGCATATAGAAAGGTGAAAAAATACAAAATGACTTTTCCATACTTTTTTGAACTCAAAAACGATTCTACTCATGATCATCACCTGAGGACTCAAATAAAGCTCTGTATCTATTTTCCGTGCCGACCACTTCTATTCTAATGTCAATAAAGTCAACCTCATTCTTCACAGCTTCCTTGATTAAATCAGCAGCTGAAGTTCCCGTCAACTCGATATCTATCTGAGTGTGCTCGACAACGTAGTTAAGTGATTGCTTCTCAAGCCATGCCAACGCCTGATCTAATGCCTCCTCTTTAAAGTAAAGACTCAATATTTCCTGTTTTGAACAGTCAGTTTCTTCATATAAGATTTTTTCGTCCTTAATAAAAAATACCTTATTTGTTATTTTATCAATTTCATTTAAATTATGAGAAGAAACGAGGATGGTTGTCCCTTCCTCACTTGCCTTAACAAGCGCTTCACGCATTAAAATCGTGCTTGTTGGGTCCAATCCATTTAGAGGTTCATCCAAAAGGAGAAATTTCGGCTTGCGAATTAAACCGATCGCTAAAAGCAAGCGTTGTTTCATCCCTAATGAATAGCGTTTCACCTTCTGGTTTAAATAACTCTCCATCCCTAAAAAATGCGCCATCTGTTCAATTTTTTCTTGATCAATGCCATGCATATCACAGATAAAGCTTAAATGATCATAGGCTGATAGATAAGGATACAAAACAGAGTTGTCCTGCACTAAAGCAATATGTTGTGTGACACTTTTGGCCTTTGTTTGCTCTTCACCAAAGAGCTCCATTTCGCCCTCGTAATAGGGATACAATTGTGCAATAATATACAACAATGTCGTTTTCCCTGCGCCATTCGGTGCCACAAGACCATAGATACCCCCTTGCTCAATCTTCATCTGAGCCTTTGAGAATACCGTATGTTTCCTAAAGCCAAAGGTTAAATCCTTGATTGATAAAATCATGCCCTATCCCTCCTAGACAAAATAGGTTTGTCTTTTTTTCCAGTTCCGATGGTAGAGGATACACCCACTGACCACTAATAAAATAATCCAGCCCCACAGATGCAGGATACCGTATTCAAACGTATGTAGATGAGAAAGACTTTGAAAAATGACACTTCCATTAATGATTCGATGGGTGTCAAAATAGGCAAACGGACTCGCATGATGCAACGGCAAGATTTGGCTCAATCCAACAAGTCCAAATCCGATCAAAGTCACGACCATTTCACTTCGGAAAAATTGTCCTAATAATAACGTAATAGCTAAAATAAACATCACACAACTAAAAATTAAAAATGCATTCTGAATGAGATAGGTGCCTAAGTACATCATACTTGTCTCATGTGTTTCAAGTGTATTGGGATCTGCAGGATATGAAAAGTGAAAAAGAGGATAGCGATAGCTACCAACTCCATTAAAAAATAAGCTTGTTCCAAATACGCCCATAATGGGTAAAAGAATCATGACCATCGATACGAGACAGAGCAAAATAAATTTAGTAAGATACAGTTTAACAGCGGTCACACCAGACATTTTTAACAAGGAAAGATGATTGCTGGATAGACTCTTTTCCATGACGGTCTGGGCACTAAGTAAAAAGACAATAAGAATAATTAATCCAATTTCATAATTCTCGATCAAGGCATACCATAGAACATGATTCCCTTTATCATAGTGACTTCGGTGCAGCGTCCACCGTGCATCTGCTTCCGTCATCGCTAAAAACCATGGCTCTAAGCTAGCGTTTATAACATCTGATCTGTACAGTTCATATTCATTTATTTGTAAGAAGATAGGATATCTAGGTTCAATTTCTTCTTCTAATAAATGATTTAGGTGGGTTAAATTACCTTTCTCCGTTTCATAATTTAAAGAAAATTCCTCCCCTGGAGCATGTGCTTCAAAACCACTTTGTTCTGGATCTGTCAATCTTTCAATATAGGTCAACAGATTTTCTTTATCTTCTTGATCAAATTCTCCATCAGGCCTCCCTAATACGGGATTGAGTACAATGGAAGCTATATCTCGATTATAGTCCACTTGCGTGGTGTGGAAGACATATAGAAAAACCCCAACTCCTGTTAGGAATAAAAAAATAAAGAAGAAAATTATAAAGTTCTTCTTCTTTATTTTTTTCCATTCAAAGCGAAAAAGGAAAAGAAATCTTTTAAAAGCTTCAGTATTTAGTATCCTCTCGAGTCCCATAAAATTTCACCACTTTCTAACGTAGCACTACCTCAATAGTATAATATACTTGTATATATTCTTATTCTGCCATCAACATTTTGAAACTCTACAGAAACTTCCACTATGCGAATGCTTTCTTACAGTGGTACTATAGCTTCTTGTTGATGGAAAGTTATTAGTGGAGCTGCCTCTTTTTAATGGAAAGCTGAGGTTTTGTCCGGCTGTCTCCAGAACTATTTTGCTCAACTGTTATATCTTCTGTTAGAATTTCTTTTGAACATTTAATGGTATATAATTTTTCTACAATGTATGTTGTTCTCTAATATCTTCCTATTCTCTCATTCTAACAAAATAAGAACTCCTATCAACTGTGAACAATATCGAGTTTTGTCGAATTCGGTCTATTCATATGTTTTTTAATAAAAGCAAGTTATAAAGTACAGTGTAAGGAAATAGACTTATACCCTTTTAATATCACCAAAAAATCTATCAGCTTAGCCGGATTGTCCAGGTAAAAAATGTCGTTAACAGACCTACTGTGACTGCTAAACTAGAGTAGACAGTTTTTGCTAGATAAAAAGACACACTTATTTACACAAAAATATTAATAATAAGAACTTCCATTGTACAATGTTTATATCAAAACATACAGAACAGTGGAGGACGTAAAGGTGGATAAGTGGGAAATGTATATGGAAATACATCAATTAATTAAAAAGGGTTTTAGTAAGACAAAGGTAGCTGAAAAACTAGGAATCTCAAGATCAACCGTTCATCGTTATCTAAAAAAGAATCCTTCGGATATGTCTAAGTGGGTTGATTCCATTCAAACCAGAAGTAAGAAATTAGATCCTTATAAAGAACTAATTTTATCCTGGCTAAGAGAACATCCAGATATGTCTGCGGCACAAGTAGAAGATTGGCTAAAAGAAAGATACGAAGATTTAGAAGTAGGTGAAAGTACGGTTCGCTCCTATGTTAGAGAACTTCGAGAGGAATATAAAATAAGAAAGGAAACTTCACCACGAATTTATGAGGCTATTCTCGATTCACCTATGGGTGAGCAAATACAAGTTGATTTTGGTCATACGAAACAGAAGGCAGCAGACAGTAAGGAAGTAAAATTAAACTTTATAGCATTTGTACTATCTAATTCTAGATATAAATATATGGAATGGTTGGATAGGCCATTTACTACCCAAGATGTCATTAAAGCACATGAAAATGCATTTAAGTGGTATGGAGGAATTCCAGGTGAATTGGTATATGACCAAGATAGTTTAATCGTTGTCAGTGAGAATGGTGGGGATTTAATTTTAACACAAGAGTTCCAACAATATAAAGAATCTAGGAATCTAAACCTTCGTGTTTGCCGCAAGGCGGATCCAGAGAGCAAAGGAAAAATTGAAAATGTAGTTGGATTTATTAAACATAATTTCGCTAAACATCGAGTTTTTCATAACATTGATTCTTGGAATGAACAAGGGTGGGAATGGCTTCATAGAACTGGAAACTATAAAATTCACCATACAACAAAAAAGAGACCGGTCGAAGTATTTTCCCTGGAAAGACAACACTTAAGACCAGTCACCAAAAATATAGATATAAAATATAACTATGAAAATAGTATATCAAGATGTGTCCATAAGGACAATACCATTCGATATTTATCTAACCGTTATACTCTACCATTGGGGACGTTTGGCAAGTACGAAACGGTCTGCATTAAGGAAACGGAGGAAAGAGAATTAATCATTTATAGCCCTGAAACAGGTGAAATCATAGCAAAGCATACGATCCCTGACGAGAAAGGGTTATTGATTAAAGATAGAAAACATAGCCGTGATAGAACAAAGGGTATTGATGCATTTATGAATACAGTTGCCGAGCATTTTAATGACAGTGAGATGGCTTATGATTATCTACAAGCAGTAAAAGGGAAGTACCCTCGATATATTAGGGATCAACTCCAAATGATAATAAAAGAGACAAAAACAAATAACAAAGAAATTCTATCAACAGCATTGAAAGAGTGTATAAAGAGGAATCTTTATGGTGCCACAGATTTTAGCGATGTCGTTGCCTATTTAAAACGACATCGACAAATGGAAGATACACCAAATGATACCGCTAAGAATGTAACACGAGTAAAAGGAGTTTCAGCTTGGGTTATGGAAACAGAAGCTCAAAAACGAGAAGTGAATGCCTATACTGCCATATTGGAAGGTGATCCAGTATGAGCCAGTTAAATCAATTACAAGAATTGATGAGAACTCTACGTTTAACAGAAACAGCAAATCACCTTCCTGCATTAATTAGAGAGGCTGAGCAAAAGGATTCCTCCTTTACTCAGTTCCTCCTAGATGTAGTAAAATATGAACAAACTCGCAGAGAAGAAAAGCAGTTAGAAAAACGATTTAAATGGGCTACATTTCCGTTCCAAAAGACATTAGAGGAATTCAATATAAAAGAACAGAAATCATTAAGCAATAAACATTTGAATAGGTTGAAGGATTTAACTTGGATAGAACAGTTACACAATATCATTCTATTAGGACCACCAGGTAGTGGGAAAACTCACATATCAATTGGATTAGGAATCGAAGCGTTAAACCAAGGTTACAAGGTTATCTTTACTACGATGGGAGACCTTATTCATGTATTAAAAACGGAAGAAATTACTCGAAAATCACAGACGAGAATGAAAAGAATAAGAGATGCAGACTTAGTTATTATTGATGATTTGATGTTTATGGCGATGGATTCACAGGAAGCTAATATGTTCTTCCACTTGATTAATGATTTATACAATCAATCATCCATCATTTTAACTTCAAATAAAGCACCTAAAGAGTGGGGAGAGCTATTAGGTGACCAAGCAATTACAACAGCTATATTAGATAGAATTCTACACCGAGTTGAAATCATTCATCTAAATGAAGATAGTTATCGAATGAAACATAGATCGACCATATTTGGGCAAGAAAGTGTTTCAAATTAATGAGCATAAATTGTGTCTTTTTACTTGACGGTCACACCTACCCATAATAAAAATATAATTAGAGCTAAGTTCAGATTTTTTTAGTGTAATTTTCTTTATAACAGAATTGCCCTACTTTTTAAATGTGTCCATTAGTTTTTACAACGCTCTTAATTTTAGATTGCGTAACCCGTTCACTATCAATAGAAAAAATACATCCTTCTGTTTGTTCACCTATACTACCTTATCCTAATCAACAAAACGATATGACGTACGTTTATTGTTTACTCCTCTTTTTTTCCAATAAACAAATGTAATGGTCAATGTAACAATTATTGCAATTAAATAAGGGATTGATAGGAAGAAAGCTACATAGGCAGGGGCGCTATACCCTTCATATTTAATACCCCAACGTATATCACTATAGGAAAGAGCTATATGACTACACATTACATGTGAGAGAATCAACGCTATTGTAATCCCGATTCCTGGGAAAAATGCTCGAAAATAGATAAAATGTTTTTTGATACTTTTAAGAGACCTTCTAGCATTTACGTACTCATTTTCCTTGTACTGTGTGTTTAATAATTTACGGCACTCCGAACAAGTTTCAGAATGCTTATATACCAACGCTCTGCTTTCCTCACTTGCAACCTTGGCGTTAACAAATGGTATTAAATCTTGTATAACTTGACAATTATTCATTATCCATCCTCCCTTACAAAATTTAATCACAGCAACCTTACCTCTACAAAAAATTAACTTGTGCAAAATTTACTGATAGCTAGAATCGTGAAGTAATTTCCAAAAACTCAATTCTTCACCATATTTGTTGATTACTATGTCTGAAAGCATTACAAATTCCTAATATCCACTGTTGTTATGAATAACAAAAACAACCTTTCACTACGAATAATAAAATTGATGAGAAAGCTTAATAGATTGTATGGATAATGAATCAAGATCCAAAAATAACAAGTGACACCTGTCAGAAGTATGTTCTCTAAACCATAGTAAAAAGCAATAAGACAAGCCATCATACTTGTAAAAGTAAGGGAAAAGACTTTTGGGAAATTCGTTTTTAGTGTGATAAATTGAAAGATATCTTGTTCTGCATTTAACATCGAATCTGTTGCAAATCCATCATAGATCAAAACATAGAAACAACAAAGGTGCGACTAATCAAAGAGACAAAAAATACTGGGGTAATCAAAGTACAGTTATACTTTCCCCCTCTCATATTTTCCCACACCCTTATTTTAGCAAAAAAGGGAATTCCAAACGACAATGAACCATGCTAGGACTTATGCAACAACATGCAAAAATACATATTCCAGAGTTGAACTTCATTAGTAATTAAAAATAAGAGTTTGAGACAAGGCATCATCTCATCTCAAACTCTTATGACTCCAGTATATGGGGAGATTCATTTTTTCTCTCTCTTCTTTCATATATCCAAAGACGAATTATTATTCCTGCATTCACGCATACTAAAGGTATAATAGAAACTTTATTCCCTAAATAAGTATCTAATCCAAATACTATCGTAGCTGCAAGAAAAAATACTAAAGAGAATATTCGATACAGAATTAGTTTTTTTCTACTCTTACTCATAGTATCTTCACCTCCGCTTGTAAGAATAAAATAGATTTTTCATATACTATCGTGCCTGTAAGAAGAAAAAGCACTAAGGAAGCTACTCGATTTAGTATTATCTTTTTACGCTTATCCATAGTATCTTTACCTCACCAACTAAAGACAACAATTACTCATAGATACTGTAACAACGGTTAAAATTGGATAAACTATTCGCCAGAATAATTTTACCTCTAATAAAAAGGCTAACATTAGAAAGAAAATACCGTCAACCATTTATAAGAAAAAATTCTTAAAATAGGAATAATATTATAAAATATTCTTAAATACCCTATCTTGATTTTCTATCGTAATTTTTACATTCTTTCTAAGTACGAATTTTTGAATAAAAGGCTGGGACAAAACTAGTCTCAAATGAATAAAAACGGTTGTATTTATCAAATAGATAAACACAACCGTTTTTTCTGATATTTGGACGGTTACGGCGGAGTAATTTCTTATATTTACGTGAAACACCGGATAGAAGCCCTCTATCCGACCTTTTGACTTATGATTTTGTTTGAAATGAGAGATAGAAGGGCTCTATCCAACTTTTTGACTCACGATTTTGTTTGAAATGAGAGATAGAGGCTCCCTATCCAACTTTTTGGCTTGCAATTTTATTTGAAATGTTTGATAGAAGCCCTCTATCCGACATTCTAGCTTGCGATTTCGCTTAAAATACCGAATAGAAAATGAAGGTTTGAGTATTTTTCCTATTGAACTGTCCTTCCATATTTATTTTGTACTCCATTCATTTGAGTAGAGCTTACTCGAAGAGAATGACAGTAATCTTTACTCTTACTCTTATTGAGTAGTTCAACTTTTTATATTGATCTAACAGACTTGTTCTTCACTTTATCTTATGAATCAATTCATTTGATCAAGTAATTTTTTAACTCTTTCTAAAGATACTGGATGGCTAATAAGCCCATCTTCTTTAATGGATGAACCAATAATTGCTCCATCTGCAAATTCCATCAGCTCTCCTATATTCTCTTCACTAACCCCACTACCAATTAGTAATGGGCAATCTTGCGTGACTTTTTTTAGTTCTTTTATTTCGGCAGGAACAGGTGGTTTTCCTGTTTCTAAACCTGTAACGATAATCGCATCTGCTTCAGCTACAAGTGCGTCTGCAATTGCTTCCTCAATTGTTTGGTCATAAACTGCTCTAGATTCTTTAACATTTACATCGGCAAATATTTTTACATCCGAATCTAATTCTCTTCTTTTTCTTGTGAGTTTTGCCGACATGGGGGTCAATAATCCAGACATCGTATGACGGTATTCTACAAATGACTCTGCTCGAATAAATTTGGCACCACAAAGTGAAGCGATAACCATCTCTTCTACTCCGCTTGTTGCATGGATGTTAACACCTAGTTCAATTTTTGTATGCTTTTGTAAAATCGTAAAGATATGCGTATAGGCTACGATTAGTTCAAGGTTCATCTCTGTAGAATAAGGCTTATCAAAAACATTTTCAACAATGGCATATTCGATACCAGCTTCCTCTAAAGTCGCTAAATCCTTTAGGGCAAATTCAGTAATTTCATCTATGGAGTGCCTACTCTTTGATGAAGTAGGCATGGGTTTTAAATGGATCATTCCTATAATGCTTTTGTTTAACATTGAATAAACGCTCCTTCTCTATTGTTGTTATAACCATCTTAGACAAACAAAATATGTTTCATGAAATTCCTAATAAAAGGACAAGTAAGTAACAAACTTAATTCGAATAGAACTTAAAAGGATATTTTACTTTTATTATTCATTCAGTGTACTTGCTTTTAAACCTGGCTAAAGATATTTAAACAGAGAACGTTATTGTATACATCCTCTGTTTAATTTGTCTGCCTCTATTTAAGATCCGTTTTATTTCGTTACTTTCCTTAACAATTATTTTCAAGTTTAAATTCTACTGGATTACGTTTAAAAGTAATTTCATACTTATCATCCACATAATTTAATTCATATTCGCATTCTTCTCTATATTTCCACCAATCCACAAACTCTCTGATCGATAAAGGAGAGATATCATTTTTACTAACAAATTTAAAGAGTGACTCAATGAGTTCTTCTCTTTTTCCTAGTCCATGTGGGTGACCAAAAATGTGAATTAACCCACTGCCTTTTTCACTAAGAACATCTGTAAAGTAGGAAAAATAATATTCTAATATCTCCTCATCACTTAGATAGTCTTTTTTCCCTTGATAATAAATTTCTGCTCGACCTACATTATATGGATTTACTGGAAGTTGTAATATGTCTGATTTCTTGTTATTTATATAGGGTCTCATCGGTAGACCGTTCACAAAAAAACCAAAATCAGATGAGTAATCAAATCCTAATTTAACTAGAGCCTTCTCTAACGAACTGTTCCAAATACCTCTAGGGGCAACAAAGCCATTTGGTTCTACTCCAAAATTTTCCTTCATCCAGCCGCTACACTCTTCAAGATTCGATACATTCCATTCATAATCCTCATGAATATTATGCACTGTGCCGTGATTGGCTAAATCATGAAGTGGATCCATTTCCGCTATTTCATTAATCGTTATATCGGTTTCTTCGATAAGACTTTTATTCAAGTAAAAGGTTATTGGAATTTTATATTTTGCACCTAAATCAGAGATTTTTTTCATAATTGATACATTACTTCCATCAACATCAATTCTCATCAAGAAGGCATTATCCTTACCCTTAGGGAAATAAGAAAAATCAATCCAGGGAATGGATAATTCTTTAAATATATCTTTTATAACTTCAATAAGGCTAAATGTTATTAAATCTTTATCAATTTGAGTAATTCTTTCGGTCACTTCTGTTTCAGAAAATCTAGATTTAATACTACGCAAAGTATTTCCATTTATATTTAAATAGTTGTGAAAATCAATCGTACAAATATAAAAGGCACCTTGTCCGTAATCTTTTTTAATGAATATTGGTTTTACACCATTGATAACATTTGTTTTTGTTACTCTTTCTTCAAAAATCCGATAATATCCAACAGTATCTGTATCATGATGATGATATGAAAACCCAACAGTTGGAAACCTAGCATTAGAAATAGCAAACTCAGGGAAATTTAGCTGGGTTAGTAGAATTTCTTCATCCTTATATATATCTAATTCTTCTATACAAGTGGGTTGTTGAACAATACAAGTCCCCCCATTTTCTACAAAATCTAATAGCTTACTTTTATTTTGTTGAAAGGCGTTGGTGATAATTAATCGGGTATGTTTACCTATAGTGGAAAGATAATTAACTTTTTCTTGTTCTAATATTTGTTTCCAAGAGTTTAACTGTGTCTCTTCATTCTCTAAGACAGTTACGAAAATAATATTTTCCATTAGATCACCTTCTACAATATTTTAGTTTCTTTTATTATCAACTTTCTCCATGAATTCATTTGCTTTATCTGGATTTATTGGATTACTCATATCTCCATCTTTAATCCAAGTTGCTACACTGACTCCATCATAGAGCTCTATAAGCTCAGAAATATTCTCCCCAGTAGCACCACCACCAAGAAAAATAGGAGTATTTGGAACTCTTTCTTTGATCTCTTTAATAATATCAATACTTTCATCCTTATCTTTCCCAGAAGTAAATAGCCCATCTGCAAAGGTTTCATGAACAGCTTCCCAGGCTGCATTGCCATGAGTCTTTTTACCAATCGGTGTACCATGTACTTCATAAATATCTGCAAATACCGGCATCTTAGAATTTAGTTTCATTTTTAATTCTAGAATATCAATCGCTTGTCCTTCGAGAATACCTGCACTTGTGACATTTGCACCAGTATAAAGATGTTCAACACGGATAAAGTCCGCCTTCACAGCTTCAGCAATCGCTAATGAAGCCAATCCATCCCAATTAACCAATATCCCCATAAGTAAGTTTGGATATTCTTTTTTCAACTCTGTAGCAATACGGGTTAAATAGGCTACCGTTTGAAAGTTTGAATTTTGCTTGATTGGCATATCATTCATGTTTTGAAGGATATATCCATCAAAACCATTAGAAGCTATCATTTCAACTTCTTTTAAACAAATTTCAATGATTTCTTCAATCGTCTCACCATTATATTTAAAAGTACCAGGTAGCGCTGGTGGTTGAAGCATTGCTAATACTGGTTTATTTAATAATTTTTTATTCAACAATAACACCTCTTAACTGTTTATCATAATTTAACGAAATTTGGAACATTTGATGACTGGGTATGATTCCTTCTTCACATATATAAGCATATATATCCCGTGGTTCAACGCCAATTAATTCAGGCACCATAGTATCAAAATCAGCTGGAATTGTTTTTGAATTCTTATATTTATGCTTATAATCAATATATACTGCGTCTTTTTTATGTCCTTCAATTCTTCTAATATCTAGTTTATTTAAAGGAGTAATAAAGTACAAAGGAATATTAAGTTGTGAGCATAAGAAACCAACCATATCTGAGCCAATTGTATTAAACCCAGTTCCATCTGGATAAAATGTTTCAGCTCCCATTAGAGCACAATCACATTTTTTTAAGTTGTGGTATAGAGCTGCATCGGGGAAAAATTTAATGTTGATATTTTCCTGTTTATTTAGCGGGAAGAATGGCCTTCCTCCATCAATTGCTGAACTCTCAGATAGATAAACATTAATTTCTTTAGTGGTATTATTCGCCAATTCTATGATTGATTTTTCTACCGTACTAGAATAATCGTACAAAAGTATATTTTGAAAATCTGCAAGTTCAACTGCTGCAAGTTGTTTGATTTTTGCTAAATTTTCTTTATTTAGTTGATTGAATTGTTTTATGTTATTTTCTATTCGAGCTAATAGTTCATCAGTGTTTTTCAACTCTTTCTTATCAACCCCATTAAGCATGATAAGAATACCATTGTAAATCGCTCGACTGGCATTACCTCTTGTTCGATTGTAGTGGTTTGCTAAGTTTTCTATTTTTTCGATACTTTCATCCAAACTCATTCCTTGTTGAATGCTCGATCTTACCATATCCACAAACATATTTCCCATAATTTCCAAGTGATTACTTGCTCCTAATATTTCATGAGCTTCAATTTTGTCAAATAAATCTTGATTCGTTTTGCTTAATAAATAATAAAACTTTTCCATAATAAACCTCTACTTTCAAATATACGTATAAAGAACTCTTATTCTCATTTATTCAATAAGAAATTAAAATGCAAATAAGAGTTCTTGTTAATATTTTAGTTAGAATAAGATTCCTCTATGCTAAATTAAATGCTGTCATAACATTCTATCTCTTTTCTAGAGTCACTTTATACTTATATCGATCCGCTCGATAAAACATTTCTACATATTCCATTGCTCTGTTGTTTTCATCAAATAAAGAACGTTTTCTGTGAAGTAATGCTGAATTGTCTGGTAAGCTTAATAACTGCTGAATTTTTTCATCAGCAATCATAGCTTCAATTGTTTCATCAGCAGTTACAAAGTTTAAATTATGCTCTTCAAACGATTTATATAGAGAAAATTGCGGATCTGATAATTTTTCTATACTTAGTTCTATACAATCCGTGGGAATATATACTCTGTGGTAGCCAACTATTTCTTTATCAACCACTCTGAGTCTTTCAATTAAATATACCTTTGTTTTCTTTTTAAGGTTCAAGTTCATTAAGACCCTTACAGGTGCTTCTATAATTTGGAAATCTATCAGTTGTGACAAAGATTGATGTTCTAAGTTATCATCACTAAAACTAGATATTTTTTCAAGTTGTAAAGCCTGTTTATTTCCCACTACGACTGTACCAATACCCGATGATTTTCGAACATATCCTTCATCTTGCAACATTCCAATCGATTTTCGAATGGTAATCCTACTAACTTGATATTTCCTTTGCAACTCTGTTTCAGAGGGCAATATTTCGCCCTCTGAGTATTCTTTACGAAGTATTTTGTCTAATAAATCATCATAAATTTGACGGTACAAGGGAAAGCCAACTTTATTGATAGAACTCATATTTTATCCTCTTCCATTTCTAAATTTTTTACGTTTCTGCACTATTCTTATCTTACACATAAAGTTTCTTCTACAATAAGTTATTATATCATAAAATCTACCTTTTTTTTAACTCAGAATATTTGCGGCTCAACGCTTTAAGAGGTCCTATCTGTCAAGATGTTAACAGGCTAATCCTATTTCATTTGGCTAACATGTTCTATGCGTGTAATATTACCTTTTATAGATCCCTTTAGATTTAGTAAATTTACAAATTCTTTTCGCACAAATACAAAATATTGAGTACTAGCCTAATTTAGGCTGGAAACAATTCACTTTCACGACTCGTGTCCCATCCAACTAAGAAGGTTAGTATCATTCCTCCGAGGAACGAAATGGTTAAGCCCAATACATAATAAATAAGTGTAGGTCCTGCAAAAGCTGGAATCGTTGTTAATCCTCCGAAAACAAATGAATAACCAACTACTCCAAAGGCTCCCATAAATGCTCCTCCCATTGCTCCACCTAAACTTCCGGCAATTAGAGGGGTTTTAAATGGTACTCCTAGACCATAGATTGCAGGTTCCACTATTCCAGATAAGAACACTGATGTAATAGAGTTTAATGAAAAGACTCTTAACTGTGAATTCCTTGATCTTAAATACATGGCAAATACAGCACCAGCCATTCCAAAGTTCGAATTAGCTTCATAAGCAATCAAGGCAGATTCACCTGTTTGTGCTATCTCTGGAATAACTATCATCGTATTTGGTGCCCAATGCACTCCCAGCATAATTAGAGGATTCCATATACCACCAATAATTGCTCCAGTTATTATACTATTCCAATTGGTAATGTAATTAACTACATTCGCTAAGCCGATACTGACAAAGTTTCCAAATGGCCCAACAATAATAATTGCTATAGGAATCATTATTGAAATCAATAATGTTGGAATTAAAACCAAGTGTAAGCTTGAAGGCAGTTTATCCTTAAGGAAATGCTCAATTTTTGATTGGCCCCAAACAACAATTATTGGAGCAATGATTTGCCCAGTATAATCAAAGATAGGAATCTGTAGTCCAAAGAACGATACCGTAGAGCCCAAATCATTCCCAGCTAATGCTAAAAAGTCAGGTATGATTAATGTTCCAATAATTATTGCTGCGATATATGGGCTCGCTTTCAAACGAAGAGCAACCGTAATAGCGACAAGAATAGGTAAAAAGTGAAATACAGCTGTACCGCCAATAGTCAAGATAGCATTAGTTGTACTGTCTTCAGCAAGAAAACCTAACTGAACAGCTAAAATTGTCAAACCTCTTATTAAACCTGAACCAGCAAGGATTGGTAGTAAAGGATTAAAAATACTAACCACAAATGATAAGAATTTGTCAAATTTGGATCCTCCATTAGAATTATCCTCATTTTTTATATCGTTATCATTTTTTATATCAAGTTGTTTTTCACTATTCAAATCTGATACTGCCATTATTTCTTGATATACATCTCCGACATTTGTACCGATGATAATTTGAAATCGGCCTTTCTCATCAACTATACCAACTACACTATTAAGTTTCCTTATTTTTTCAACCTCTACTTTATCTTTATCATAAAAAGTAGGTCTCAGACGTGTAGCACAATAAGTTATACTTTTTATATTGCTTTCTCCGCCCATCAATTCTAATATTTGTTCTCCGACAGTTGGCATTTCACTCTTCCTTTCATTTTTATATTTGACTTACCCATCATAACGTCATGACGTTATGATGTTATTACTTAAATTTTATTATAAATCGTTTTCAAAAAATATCAAGGATAATTTTCATTTTATCCCGATAATTTTTTAATAACTTACCCTATATTCGACAAAAAAAACACGAATGATATTAAAACATAAAATATCACTCGTGTTTTCTCTATTTTATTTATTTTTAGGATAACCCTTTAAATTCTATCTATTCTATTTAATGGCGTTCATCACTATCAATCATAATTGTTACTGGACCATTGTTGACAAGTGAAACATCCATAAGTGCACCAAATTGTCCTGTTTCTATCTTCACATGCATTGCATTAATTTGTTCATTAAAATAGTGATAAAGTTCATTGGCTTGATCTGGTTTTGCTGCCTTACTAAAACCCGGACGCCGACCTTTTCTAGTATCACTGTATAAGGTAAATTGCGAAATAGAAAGAATTGAACCACCAACATCTAATAAAGATAAATTCATCTTACCTTGATCATCCTCAAAAATTCGCAACTGACAAATTTTTTTCACTAAGTAGTCCGCATCTTCTTTAGTATCCTCATGTGTGACACCTAGTAAGATCATCAGACCCTGTTCAATTTGACCAATGGTTTGCCCAGATACACTCACGCTTGCCTCACTTACTCTTTGAATAACTGCCCGCATAGCATAACTCCTTTAGCTTTATTGCGCAACACGTTCAACGGTGTAAACATCTTTGATTTGTTTAAGTTGCTCGACAATTTTTCTTAAATGACTAGTATTATTTATTAAAATAGTTAAATGAATAATTACAATTTTATTTCGATCCGTCTTGCCATTCACACCAATAATATTTGTCCCCAACTCATTAATTGATTGTAAGACATCATTCAATAAACCTCGGCGATCATACCCTGAGATTTCTAAATCGACATGATATTGTTTTGTAGCTGTTTCATCGGATTCCCATCTGACATCAAGCATCCGATCTTTGATACCATCTGTCGCTATGTTCGGACAGTTTTTTCGATGAACGGATACGCCTCGCCCTTTTGTAATATAGCCAACAATTTCATCTCCTGGTACAGGGTTACAGCATTTAGCCAATCGAACCAATAAATTATCGACGCCTTCTACTTTAACCCCTGACTCTTTCCGGCGTGGTTTTCTAATGTCTGGTTTTTTTTGAACTTGATCTAAAGTTGTTTCTAAATCTTTCTTTTGTTCTCGCATTTTATCTGTTAGCCGCATGGTAATTTGCGAAGCAGTAATTCCTTGATAGCCAACTGCAGCATACATATCTTCAATACTAATAAAATTAAATCGATCAGCTACACGTTGAAGATTATCTTCTGTTAAAACTTCTTTGGGATCATACTCTGTGTTTCTAACTTCTTTATCAATTAGTTCTTTACCCTTGATGACATTTTCTTCTCTTTGTTGTTTTTTAAAAAACTGCTTGATTTTATTTCGAGCTTGCGATGTCTGCGTCATGTTAATCCAATCTCGAGATGGACCATAAGAATGCTTCGAAGTTAATACTTCAACAATATCACCATTTTTCAATTGAAAATCTAACGGCTCCATTTTTCCATTAACACGGGTTCCAATCGTATGATTGCCTACTTCTGTATGAATTTTATAAGCAAAATCAATAGGGATGGACCCTTTAGGTAATTCAATGACATCGCCTTTAGGAGTAAAGACGTAAACCATGTCAGCAAATAATTCAACCTTAAGTGATTCCATAAATTCTTCTGCATCATTTGTTTCACTTTGTGATTCAAGGATTTCTCTAAACCATGCTAATTTGGTCTCAGAACTATCCTTACCGGGTTGAGCCTGTTTACCTTCTTTATAAGCCCAATGAGCGGCAATACCGTACTCAGCAATTTTATGCATTTCTTTTGTTCTGATCTGTACTTCTAATGGGGCTCCCTTTGGACCAATAACAGTTGTATGCAATGATTGATATAAATTTGGCTTTGGCATCGCAATATAATCTTTGAAACGACCCGGCATTGGCTTCCAGCATGTATGGATAATCCCTAGCACGGCATAACAGTCTTTAATACTATCAACAATAATTCTAACAGCTAGTAAATCATATATTTCATCAAATTGTTTATTCTGCAACACCATTTTACGATAAATACTATAAATGTGTTTCGGTCGACCTGAAAATTCAGCATGAATTTGTACATTGGCTAGTTGATTTTGAACCTCTGTCATCACTTCTTCAATGTAATGCTCACGTTCTTCACGCTTTTGCTGCATCAAATTAACAATTCGATAAAATTGTTGTGGGTTTAAATACCTTAATGCCGCATCTTCTAACTCCCATTTAATTGCTGAGATCCCTAAGCGATGAGCTAACGGAGCAAAGATCTCTAATGTTTCATTAGCAATTCGCCGTTGTTTTTCCGGTGGTAAAAATTTCAGAGTTCGCATATTGTGCATTCGATCTGCTAATTTAATCAAAATCACTCGAATGTCTTTAGACATAGCAATGAACATTTTTCGGTGATTTTCTGCTTGTTGAGCTTCTTGTGATTTATATTGGATTTTGCCTAGCTTGGTTACACCATCAACGAGCATAGCAATTTCCTCACCAAATGCTTCCTCAATTTCTTCCAAGGTTATGCTAGTATCCTCCACAACATCATGTAAAAAACCACCTGCTATTGTTTCAGCATCTAACCCTAAATTAGCTAAAATGCCGGCAACTTGAACAGGGTGAATAATGTATGGTTCACCAGACCGTCTAAATTGTTTCTCATGTGCTTTATATGCATATTCATAGGCATGGCGTATTAACTGAATATCTTTGTCTGAAAGATATGAAGCCCGCTCTATAACATCCTCCACTGTCAAAATCTTTTCTTTCGGCATTTATTATCACCCTAATTCTCCATTTGAAAATTTTCACTTTAGTGCCACATAAAAAGGCTAGCATCTTTATCGCTTGTTTTTCAAAAATGTGTTTATAATATTTAAAAATAAGCTTAACCCTATTATCAATACGTTATACCCATTTTGTTGTTGAACAAATCATTAGTTCTTTATATTCTATAACATTTAAGAAATTAATTTCAACAAAATTCGCAAGAATTATAGGATATAACTTTATTTTACGTTCAAAATCAAACTATGTGATTTTCAATATAATGAAAGCGCACCTGATATAGGTACGCTGCTTTCATGTCAGATTAATTAGTATTTCATTAATGTCAATACATCATGACCTGTTAATTTATCTCGACCATTTAAATAAGTCAGTTCAATTAAAAAGGCACACCCAACGACAATCCCACCTAATGCTTCAACCAACTTAATCGTTGCTTCAATTGTTCCCCCTGTGGCGAGTAAGTCATCAGTAATTAAAACTCGTTGACCTGGCTTTATCGCATCCTTATGAATCGTTAAAATATCTTTTCCATATTCTAAGCCGTAATCAACTTTAATGACCTCACGCGGTAATTTCCCTTCTTTGCGGACAGGTGCAAATCCAATTTCCAAAGCATAAGAAACTGGACATCCTACAATAAAACCTCTTGCCTCAGGACCAACGATGATATCAACCTGTTTATCTTTTGCATATTGGACAATTTCATCAACCGCTGATTTATATGCTGTCCCATTATCCATTAATGTTGTAATATCTTTAAACTGAACCCCTTCTTTAGGCCAATCTTCTACCAGTGTAATATATTGTTTATAATCCATAAACTTCTTCCTCCTCCAACGAGACCGCTTGTTCTACTTGATTCATTAACCATGATTTTAGTTGTTGATAATTTGAATAATAGAGCACTTCTTGAATTTCTCTTTGTTTTAATCCTTTTTGATAAAAAGTTGATTCTGATAAATCGCGTTTTTTGACCTGTTCATTTAAAAAGACAACTCCATCTTCTATTTTAACAAACTTTAGCTCATAAAACACATTTATTATAAATTCAACTTTTTTATTATTCCATCCCTTATGATTGGTAACCTGTTTCTGCTCACGCCTATGATCATATTTACCATGTTTCATCAGAAAACCGTAAAACCATTTAAAATCATCCCTTGTTGGCAGAGCAGACCATTCGGTTTGTTTTTCCAAGCTGTAACATGTATAAATATTATGAGGCTTAACTGTCGATAGTAAGGTTGCCAGTTTTGACAATTGATCTGGTAAATCAACTAAAAGAAGATCCGTTGTTTGATTCATATCATGTTCTTGGATCTGTTCGACCGGTGTTATTTCCAAATCGCCGATTGAATTGATCTTTTGAAAGCTGACACATAGATAATTTTTAGTCATTAAGTGTTGAACATGTTTGAGCCAGAACTTAGAACCTCTGTAGTCAAAAAGTTGCCGATCCATGATCCGAAGATCTTTAACTAAAAGTTGCGGTGACCTCGTTCCATTCCATTCATTTATTTGCAGATGACCAACAACCTCAAGATCATCATTTGTCGTCATCCTATCGACTCGATCCCCTAAGCCGAAACCAACAGATGATAACTTTGCACCATTTTGTTCAAGAATAAATTTTAAATGATTTTTATTAGTGCCAATTTGCTTAATGTCACTAGGTGAGCCCTTTAAATAAAAAAGCGGCTTAGGATTAGCCATACCAAACGGAGCAAGCTGATCAATTTTCTTTATTGTTTCGAGATTTAAGTACTGTAACTCCAAATATAGTTCAAGATTTAACTGTTCTTTATAATCTTCAGGCTGAAGCTCTTGATTAGCTAATTGATTTAACGATTGTCGTAGTGTATCCACTTGTTCTATAGCAAGTGTCATCCCCACTGCTTGAGCATGACCACCGAATTGAATGAATAGATCATTAATTTCCATCCCATTCCCAAATAAATCAAAGGCTGCTATACTTCTTCCAGAGCCCTTTGCTATCTGGTCATCTGACTTTAACGTTAAACAAATAGCTGGTCTTTGAAAGGTTCTAACTAGTTTCGAAGCTACAATCCCAAGCACACCTTCGTTCCATCCTTCTTTAGCAACAACAATAACCGATTGGTTATCTTTCTCATTTTGCTTAACTAATTCAAGCGCTTCTTCGACCATATGATTAACCAGTTGCTGTCGCTCTTGATTGATTAAATCGATTTCAGTCGCTAATCTACTGCCTTCTTCAATGTCACGAGTTAATAATAATTCCACCGCAGGATAGGCGCTTTCTAATCGACCGGCTGCATTTAAACGTGGCCCGATAGCGAAGCCAACATCTTGTTCATCAATAACACCTTTTATAGCTGCGACTTCTTTAAGAGCTGAAATACCCGGGCGACTACTATTTGAAAGGGCTTCTAAACCAAATTTAACAAGAATTCTATTTTCATCAATCAATGGCACTAAATCAGCTACGGTTCCTATCGCTACTAAGTCTAAAAACTGTGTTGGAAAATACCCTAATAAGTATTGTGCCATTTTAAAAGCAACACCAACTCCAGCAAGCTCTTTAAATGGGTAATCCTTTGACGTTTTTGGATGAATAATCGCATATGCCTCTGGGCATTCCGCTTGTACTTCGTGATGATCTGTGATAATTAAATCTAAGCCAAGCTCTTTTGCCACTTCAGCAGATTCAAAAGCAGCTATTCCTGTATCCACAGTAATAATCAAATCAAATCCTTGTCGCTTAGCTTCTCGAAACGCTTGTGGATTAGGCCCATACCCTTCTGTGAAACGATTCGGGATATAATAATCACACATTGCTCCGAGCTCATGTAAGGTTTCAACTAAAAGCGTTGTTGCTGTAACCCCATCTGCATCATAATCACCAAAGACAAGAATACTTTCACCTTGTTCAATGGCTAACTGTATTCTTGCCTTACTATCTTCCAACCCATCCAACAGATTAGGGTCATTTAGATCATCTAATTTGGGATTAAGGAACTGATTGAGCTCATGAGGATCTGTAAATCCTCTATTTTGCAAGAGTTGATTCACAATATCTAATTGGGTATCTGCATGTTTCATGGTTTGATTGTCTTCATATGTAAAATTCCAATTCATTTGATTCTGTAACATAAATTCACCCCTGACTAACTCATTATACTAGAGTCAGTCAAGGGGTTCAAATATGAATTATTTATTTATGCTTAAAATGGTTCTGATCTTCAACAAGCTCTACCTCTGCCGTTTCAATATCTTGATCTTGGTCAAGCGCCTGATTCATCCGTAATGTTTCATTTTCTGCTGCTAATAGACGCATTTTCTTGCGTACACTGATTAGATGATAAATGCTAAAACCGCCAGTGATCAAACCACCGAATAAAGTAGAAGTTAAAATAACTAAAATTAATGGAGATTCAGTTTTAGTAAATAAATAGTTTACTTCAACAGCTTCTACATTAATAACCGCAAATATGGCAATGATAAGTGCAAATACTAATGCAGAAATAATATATACTTGACTCTTCAATTCAATCACCTCTAAAATTATATTTTTCAACTAGGCTGACTGATCACACATCTAATTAACCATGATTCATTACAATATAGTTTACCACTTTTCACTTATCGTTAAACAAAATAATTTTGTTAACTTTCAAAGGGCTTTTACACTTGTGGTCCTTCTACTTTTTTCTTTTTTACGTATACGATTGGTTTATCTTTGATACTTTTCCCACGCCATACTAACCATAATTGAGCGGCGATAAACATGGAAGAAAACATTCCTACTAATAATCCAATAACTAAAGCAAATGAAAAGTTAGCAATCGCACTCGCTCCCAAAAAGTATAGGAAAATAGCAGCAACAACAATAGTTAAACTTGTATTAATACTTCTAGTCAATGTTTGCATTAAACTATCATTTACAATTTGTTTAAGTTGATCGTATGAACGTACACGTTGTTTTATCTTTAAATTCTCTCTGATTCGATCAAAGGTTACAATGGTATCGTTAATCGAATAACCCACTATCGTTAGAATCGCTGCGATAATGGTGATATTAAATTCAATTTGTAACAAACTAAAAAAGGTTAGGATTAAAAAGGCATCATGTAATAAGGCTGCAATAGCAGTTGCCGCAAAATAAAATTCAAAACGAATCGTTACATAAATAACGATGAAGATCGAAGCATACAAAACAGCTAGCAATGCATTACGAGCTAATTCTTGTCCGACTACCGGTGAAACTGTACTAACATTAACTTCTGCTTGATAAGTGTCTGAAAAATATGTTCGAATAGTCGAAGCTGTGTCTTGCTCCAACGGCTCATCAAAACGAATAACTGCAATTTCATTTTGATTTCCTGAATAAGAGATAGAGTGAACAGTTAGATCAAAATTTTCAAATTCCTCAATGATTTGCTCTTCGGCTAAATTTTCAGTTGTCGTAATTTCAACTCGAGTTCCTGAGGTAAAATCAACACTAAGATTTAAACCAAACACGATTAAGGAAATAATGCCGACGACAATTAATCCTAGTGATGCACCGGCAAACTTCTTCCAATGCTTAACAAAATCAAATTGTTTACCAAAAAACGTTGCCTCGACTGGTGTTGAGTCACTAATATCTCTTATGGATGATTCCTTAAGACCAAACCAGGAGTAGCGTTTATTCAATAATCTACTTTTAACCCAAAGCCCTAGTAAGAAGCGTGACACAAAGACAGAAGTTATAAAGCTGAGTATTATACTAACGATCAGTAAAGTAGCAAAACCTTTGACAGAGCTAGTTCCAAATACAAACAAGACACCAGCTGCAATCAATGTTGTCAAATTCGCATCGAGTATTGATGAGAAAGAATTTTTGTTAGCAGCTTCAAAAGCGGCTATCATTGTCTTCCCTAATTTTAATTCTTCCTTCATTCGCTCATACGTAATAATATTTGCATCAACTGCCATTCCAACCCCAAGAATAAGAGCAGCAATACCTGGCAAGGTTAGAACACCATTCATCCAACCAAAAACTAAAATCACTAAATAAATATATAAACTAAGAGTAACAACTGAAATTAAACCAGGAAAACGATAAGCAATAATCATAAAAATAAAGATAAATAAAATACCTATTGCCCCAGCAAAAATTGTTTCATTCATCGCATCAATACCAAACTGTGCACTTACTGAAGTTGAGTATTCCTCATTTAAATTAACAGGTAACGAACCTGCATTTAAAATATCAGCAAGTTGTTGAGCAGATTGAACGGTAAAGTTGCCATCAATTTGGACATTTGTATCATTTAACACTTGATTGATCTGAGGTGCAGAAATAAATTTAGGATCTTCCTTTTCTACTTCTTCATAAAAAGAATCTCCTTCCTCATAATCTAACCAAATCACTAATATATCAGGAATAGATTGATCTTCTAAAATAGTTCGAGTGACTTCACCGAACTGATCCCCATCTTTTAATTGAAGTGAAACTATCGGCTGATTTAATTGGGGATTAACATCTTGACGTGCACCACCTTCAACTAAATCTGATCCATCTAGATATTCTTCCCCCTCCACATCACGAAAAGAAAGACGTGCTGAGGTAGCCAGTAACTCTCGAGCTTCTTCTTCGTTATCGATACCCGCAAGTTGAACACGAATGCGATTGGGTTCTTCAATCATAAAATTCGGTTCACTCACACCTAAAACATCAACCCGTTGCCGCAAAGACTGTACGGTGGCTTCAAGAACACCAACAGTGATCTCTTGCTCTTCATTGATTGGCTCCACTTCATATAGAATCTCAACGCCACCTTGTAAATCAAGTCCTAATTTCAAGTCACGTGCCGCATCCATTACTGTTGTTCCAATAACAACGGCTAGAGTTAAAATAATTATTCCAAAACTAATCAACCGATTTTTTTTAATCATATGTCCTATTTCCTCCCTATAACTACCTAAAAGCAGTGTAAAGCTATTCAATCTTCGATTTATGTATTATACCTGAGCTTACCATAGTGTGAAAGAAAACCGTTATTACATATCAGTCAAAGCAGCAATTGTTGCCATTAAATCATCAGACTGATAGGTTTCCATTGTTAAATATGTCATATAGACATGACCGCTTAAATGAAAAACATCCTCGACTACTTGATGCAGCATCAGCTTGGTTTCTTTACGCCATACTTTTGTTAATAAGCAATCCCAGACCGTTTCAGGTGTCACTTCCCCATACCCTAATAAAGTAAGTTCTTTAGCTTTACTTTCAATCACTTCTTTTATCACTGGTTTCCAATCCTCGATATGTCTTTCATTCATGAAAATTCCTCCTTGAGCACCGTTAATTTTCATTAACTTGTCATGCTTGTACACTCTTCATGCATATAATTCATTGTATATGAATTTTATAACTTTGAGAAGGTAGGATTTATAAATTATGCCAAAGCAATCTTTTTTAAAAGGCACGGTTATTTTAATAGGCGCTGGTCTAATTACTCGGCTACTGGGTTTCTTTAACCGTATTATCATGGCAAGACTGATGGGTGAAGAAGGAATTGGATTATACAACATGGCCATACCTACTTTGTTTCTAATGTATACATTATCACAGATTGGTTTACCCATTGCTATTTCAAAACGGATCGCTGAAGCCAATGCACAGAATGATCAACAAAAAATCAAAAAAATCCTCATCGTATCTTTAGCCATTACAGGAGGATTAAGCTTCCTATTTGTTGGATTAATGATCTTCATTTCACCTTTTATTGCTCAACACTTATTAACAGATAAACGGACCTTATATCCTTTATTAGCGATGACACCAATGATCCCAATTACTAGTTTTACTTCTGTATTACGAGGTTACTTTCAAGGACTGCAAAATATGAAACCTCAAAGTTACGCTCAAGTTATCGAGCAAATCGTCAGGATCGGAACGATCGCATTCTTTGTTAAAATGCTTTTACCATACGGTCTTGAATATGCTGCTGTTGGTGCAATGATATCAGGTATTGCCGGTGAACTTATTTCTTTACTCTTTCTTTTAAGTTATTTTAAAACAAAGAAAAAAACAAAAATTAGAAATCGTTTTTTCTTAACCCTAAAAAGTTGCAAAACAACTGCTCAATCATTATTCTCAATTGCCATTCCTAGTACGGGTAGTCGACTAATCAGCTCTCTGTCCAATTTCCTTGAGCCGATCTTAGTTGCTCAAAGTCTTTCAATTGCTGGCTTTTCAGCGGTAGTTGCCACGAAACAGTATGGGCTTTTAACAGGTTATGCGATTCCCTTATTACTATTTCCGACTTTTATTACTCATGCTTTAGGTGTGGCGCTTATTCCTAATATAAGTGAAGCTGAGGCTAAACGCCAGCATGTAACGATTCATTATCGAATTAATCAAGCCATTCGTATTTCTTTCGCTTCAGGCGCAATCGCAACCATCATCTTGATTTTATTCTCTGATTCAATCTTAAACCTAATGTACAATAATACACAAGCCAGTTATATCGTTCGATTTATGGCTCCCTTTTATTTATTTGTTTATGTGCAATTTCCTTTAAATGCAACCTTACAAGCATTAGACTTTGCTAAAGTTGCAATGTGGAATACTTTAATAACGACACTCGTTAAATATATTGTTTTAATCATGTTAACAAGTCGAGCTTCATTAGGTATTTTCGGCACTGCACTTGCCCTTGCGGTAACGGCCATTTTAACAACCTTTCTTCACTACAGTAGTTTGAAAAAATTAGTCGGCTATCGATTAGACTTCCTTACTATTTTAAAAATGATTAGTTTATTGGTCATCACCTTTCTGACAGGCAAAGGATTAATTCAATGGCTACCCAATTACCAAACTAATCTTATCCATTTATCAATTATTTTGCTCATTCTAGTTAGTTTATATCTTTGTTACCTTTTCCTTCTAAAAATCATTACTTTTAGTGAATTAAAACCACTCTTCAGAAAACGCTGATCAATCGAATCAGCGTTTTTTCTGTAAGTCAATATACCATTGATTAGCGGCATCAATTGTACAATATAGGATCTCTTCAAGCTGATGATAACCCTGTTTACTAAGTTCCTCTCTCAACCATTCTTGTGATTTGTTTAAAATATGAAGAGAATCATCTTGAATTTTCCCATCTGCAACGAGTAAATGAACGAAACCTGTTGACTCAGCCTTCTCTTTCGCAAAAACAGATAATTTACCCGATGGCTCAAGGATAGCATATTCCACATCTTGAACACTTTTAACATTTTTCTCATGGAGTTGTTGGATTAAATCATCAAAATTGTATCGATGTTTTCTCATTTCATCCTTATTAATTTTACCATTTAAAATAATAATTGAAGGTTTTCCTTCAAACCAATCTCTAAATCGCTTGCTTTTAAGAGATAATAAAGCAGTTACTCGTTGTATAATAACGAGAATAAACATGGGAATAATTGAAGCAAAAATCGTTTTACTAGTATCCTCAATGACAATCACTGCAATCTCTGCCATCATAATTGAAATTACAATATCTAATAGGCTTAATTCTCCAATTTCGCGCTTCCCCATTAATCGAAAGAAAAAAACAATAAAACCATAAGTTATGATCGTACGGCTAACCATGATCCACATCAATTATCACTCACTTTAGCTACATTACGATTAAAATCCCCAATTGGACTAAAATTATGTAGCTTAATCATGGCTAGAAAAACAAGAAAACCACTTAGCCGTTTTATTATCTTACCAAGCTGAGAGTCCTTTAAAGGAACTATTTTCCTCAGGAATGGAAACTTACAGAACACCGTTTATGCAAGTATTTTCTACGGGGCCGAGGCCATTAATCACATTAACAAAACTACTGAGCAATAACACGATAATAATAAGTACTGCTCTTACTTCGTTTTTCAGTTTGAAAACCCAATAAAAAAATGTTCTCCTAAAACCAACCTTTACGATCAATATTAGCATGTCCCTCGTTCGCAAAGGGACTTGAGGACAAGCCCCGGAAAATAGTTGTAAGTTAGAAGCTTACCGATTTGAACACGAATCAACCTCTTTGGCACATCAAACGAAACTTTAATCAGTGGAATTATCGTCAATTTTATGGACAGTTAACTGTGATAAAAAAGTCCACTGAAATTTTATCCTTTCCTAATGGGAATCAAAGTCTATTTAGCCATACCGTGTCATATATTAGTAGCAAGACTTTGGACAAGATGTAGGGAGGAGAAAATTTTGAAACAACGCCTAACAGCACTTATGTATGGTTGGCTTTCCATTATTATATTGCTCATTTTATCAAGTATTGTACTTGCCATCTTTTTAAGATTCACATCATTGACAAATCCATTATTGGATCAATTAGCAGTTATTATTGCCTTTATTATTCTCTTTATTAGTGGCTTAATCAGTGGCATCAAAGCTAAACAGAAAGGTTGGATCATTGGAATAATCTTAAGTTTAAGCTATAGTTTAATGATTTATCTTTATCAATATTTAGGATATGGAGAACAATTTACGCTAGCACAGATCCTTTATCATCTAGGTTTTTTAATTGTCACAATTATTGGTTCTATTCTTGGTGTAAATATTGTTGAAACTAGAAAAACAAACCCATAAAATAAGCCATATGGAAGCAGAAATTTCAGGCTGCTTCCATATGGCTTTATTTTAAATCATGACTTATACTTATCCAATCTAATTACAATAAAAATGTAGAGGCAAGAATACCAATAAGACCGGTAATCGCTAATATTAAAACAGGAGTTTTTGGCATTTCCTCATTATTTTCCATCGCCTTCCCAAACATAAAGAAAACAAATGGATGGACAAGAAAGGTCATGGAAAAGGTGAAAGTGATTAATCCCGCAGCCTCAGCACCAAACATTCCTTCTTGTATACCAGCAAATAAGCCGAAATGAGAAATAGCCGAAGCTTTTGCCATGACACCAAATTCAAGTGAAAGTGAACTAAATGCGAGTAAAATCAATCCACCAAAAATGGCAATGATTTGCCAACCGAAACCAAACTGTAAAAGCGACTTCATTTCAGCCCGATCGTCCTTATTTGGTTTTTTGATATTTTTCAGCCCCATAATCACTAACACAACACCAATCACTAACATGATCAGTGACGGAATCATTAATAATGAGCCTCGATCCATACTTAAGCCTAATATTGAAAAAACAAAAATATGCATGGCAAACGGAATATTAACAAGCATGGGTGCACGATTTGCTGCACGATTACCTAAATCCCCAGCTGTACATGCTCCTGTTAACCCAGTATGTGATAAAGCTCCAGCCATCCCTGGTGCTAAATTACGAACAGCTGCTGTTTTTCCAATATAAATTAATAGTGCCATTCCACCGAACATCCAGAAAAGTTGACCGAAGAAACCATAACCTAAAACAGCACCTGTTCCTGTCATTTCAAATACCTCTATAATTCGTGAACCTCCAACTGTAAAAGTACCTGCAAGAACAGCTGGGATACCAGCAAATAAAAGCGCTTTTATGGTTGGACCAAAAACATATTTATAAAAAACTGCTCCCATACCTGTAGCAATAACCATGGCAAAGAAAATTGATGGAAGCGTTAATAAATCCTGAACAACATTTGCTAAATGGAATGAAATAACTAGAACACCAATTATAACAATGATTTCAAGAATACCTTTGCGGATATATCGAGGTTTTTCTAGTATTTTTGCCTTATTATCAATTAAGATAATAGCTCCCACAAGACCTAAATATGCCATAATCGGATAATAATTACTTAAGACACCATCATTTAAGCCTAAAATAAGCCGATTTGTTGCTTCAATACCGATCAATAAAAGAAATGAACGAACAGTTAAAACCAACTGTGTTCTTGTTGTTCCTAAAACCGTTTCCTCTTCATTATGTATTAAAAGTTCTTTTGTTGCTCCTACCTTATTACCGAATATTTTTCGTATCTCCTGACCCCCAACAAAAAAAGTCACAATTAAAGCGATATTTGTTGTTTGTGATACTAATTCTAGTACTGGAAATTCCCTCAGTCCTGGTTCCGCTAAATCACTAACTACAAGTAAAAAGCCCATTAATAAACCAAAAATGACAATGATTAAAATCGGTGAATAGCGCGTACCAGCAACGACTGTTCTAGCGATTAAAATCATTGGAATCAACAAAAATAAAGTTAATAAAAAATGATTCAATAATTGTAAACTTTCAACCTGTTGAACAAGTTGTTCCACCTTATTACCCCTCTCAAAAAATTATAATATATACAAACTCTGCTTAATAATACTTCTTTTTACAAAGGGAGTAAATATAGTCATAAGGATGTTCATAAGATGTTCATATTTGAATAATTCATATCAATTGAAACTTCAAATCAGTGGGAATAAGATCTACACACTATAGCTCATGCCATTGTTTCCGGTTGAGCGAGTAATCATACTAAGGAAAGCTACGAAATTTTTTATAAGATTAGAAAAACTTGTTTTATCGCCAACTCTTTCTGGCAAATGCTATCGTTTGATTTAGAAGATCGCCAATAAAATCTTTTATTGCTTTGATCGTGCAAGAATAAGTATCTTACTTAATCTGAGCCCCAGCCCCAAGTCTTTTTGATCGAGTGAGTAACCGAAATCTTAGTTATTTTCAGCGGGGCGCGCCTATAGTTACCCTCATTTTACAGGCAATTATCTGTGATTAAAAAAATATAGTACCAGAGCGTTGTGTTTTTGACTCACCAACACCATAAAGCGAAACTTCAATCAGTGGGAGTTGGACCTACAGGATGTAGGTCATGCAGATGTTTCCGGTGGGACGAGTAACCGCAGTCTCAAGTCCTTTCGATGGGGTGAATAACCGCAACCCCAGATGTTGTCACAAATGTTTTCGGTGGGACGAGTAATCGCAGTCCCAGGAGATGACGGTTTTAATCGGCGTTCCCCTAGCTCCCACTGATTAATAATGAGGAACACAAGCTAAGTTCTTCACGTCCTGGGACTCAGAATAAGAAAACCACTTATTCTTGCGGTGTAAAGCTCCGTAGTTTTCCTTAGTGCGATTACCAATGTTGTCAGGTTAAGCAAAGTAATCGATCAAGAGGGTGGAACGAAAAGATTTATTCATGAACAAACAGAATATGGATATAGAGCCCCCCTCCGCAGATGAGATGCTTTCCTCTCGATAGTTGTGACTTGATCATTTTTTAATGGGTCTTTTCATCTCACTTTTTCCATAATTAATAGGGGTTATTACTCTAAGTAAATATCAGCAACAGCTGAGCTGAGATGAACATTCACTAGAAAGTGTGTGATCCATTGTTTTTTGAATGATTGAACACGCTCCATTTTGCATGAGAAAGTAGATGATAAAAAAGTTGAGACAAAAAACGAGTAGGTCATTCAGAAATTGAATCCTACGTAACCAAAGCGTAGGAAATAGACGTAGACTCCTCGAAAATAAAAGGCCATTTTCTTCGTGCGATGTCTCGCTGACGTCGCTTTCCTTGTCCTGTGGGAAAGCTTAGTGTGAAGACCCCGCAGAAAAAGGGTACTTCTTTTTCGAGGAGGCTGAGGACAAGCCCACGGAAAGCGAAGTATATTTCCGGAGCGGTCGTACTAACCTGACAACATTGCTGCGGTTACTCGCCCCATCGAAACCCGTTGTTGACCCAAGTTTTACGGACGTTATCTGTGATAAATTATAGAACCATAAAAAAAAGACAGACAGCATTTGCTATCTATCCTTCTTTGGTTTAGTCCTGGTCTGTTGTTTCTATAGTCTCTGTAGTTTCTGTTGATTCTACTTGTGCTTCCTCAACAACATGCTTTACAGCTGAACGCTCATATGTAAGCTTCTGACCGCCACCTACATCAATATGAATCGCATTTTCATCAAGTGAATGAACGATACCGTGTAAACCACCGATTGTTACGATTTTATCACCTTTTTTTAAATCAGCCTGCATTTGGTTAACAGCTTTTTGCCGTTTTTGTTGTGGTCGAATAAGTAAGAAATAAAATACTAATGCCATTAGAATAAATGGAAATAGTAAACCAAGTATTTCTTGCATCTTTTTCACCTTCCTTTCAACTAGAAATTTTTTGCATTCGGTTTATTAAAACCATAGTTTTCAAAGAATTCTTCTCTGAAGTCACCAAGCCGGTCTGCTTTTATTGCTTCTCGTACTTGCTCCATCAATTTTAACAGAAAATAAAGATTATGATAAGAGGTAAGCCTTAAACCGAAAGTTTCTTCTGCTTTAATTAAATGTCGAATGTAAGCTCGAGAATAATTTCGGCAGGTATGACAGTCACAATTTGGATCTAAGGGTGTGAAATCACGTGCATACTTTGCATTACGAACAACTAATCTGCCATTTGATGTCATACAAGTCCCATTTCGAGCAATTCGAGTCGGTAAAACGCAATCAAACATGTCCACCCCACGAATGGCCCCATCAATTAATGAATCTGGTGATCCGACACCCATTAAATAACGCGGTTTTTGATCAGGTAGTAAGGGGGTTGTATACTCTAATACCTGATTCATAATTTCCTTCGGCTCTCCCACAGAAAGCCCGCCAATAGCATAGCCTGGAAAATCTAATGATGCCAAGTCTTGCGCACTTTGTTTACGAAGATCTTTATATTCTCCGCCTTGAACAATACCAAATAATCCTTGATCTTCCGGGCGCTCATGAGCAGCTATACAGCGTTCTGCCCAGCGGCTCGTTCGCTCAACAGAAGCTTTCATATATTTGTGCTCAGCTGGATATGGCGGACACTCATCAAGTGCCATCATAATATCTGAGCCAAGCGCATTTTGAATCTGAATAGCTTTCTCTGGGGAGAGAAACATCTTTTCACCGCTGATGTGATTTCTAAAGTGAACTCCTTTTTCTTCAATCTCGCGTAGATCGCTTAAACTAAAGACTTGGAAACCACCAGAATCTGTTAAAATGGAACGATCCCAATTCATAAATTTATGAAGACCACCAGCATCTTTAATTATATCTTCACCCGGTCTTAACCACAAGTGATATGTATTTGATAAAATAATATTAGCACCGATTTCTTTTAATTCCTCTGGACTCATCGTCTTTACAGTCGCTAATGTTCCAACAGGCATAAAGACTGGTGTATCAAAGGAACCATGTGGTGTATGAACACGTCCTAAACGGGCTCCTGTTTGTTTACATGTTTTAATCAATTCATAAGTTATTGCAACCATTTCTTCACTTCTTTCATATTTAAAAATTATATAATTAGCATCGCATCACCAAAGCTAAAGAAACGATAATTATTTTCAATAGCTGATTGGTAGGCTTCCATGACAAATTCACGACCAGCCAAAGCACTGACAAGCATGACAAGAGTTGATTTGGGCAAATGAAAATTAGTAATCATGCCATCGATCGCCTTAAACTGATAAGGAGGATAAATAAAGATTGACGTCCAACCTTTAGCGGCTACAATCTCACCTTTATGTTCAGCCGCAATTGTTTCTATCGTCCGAGTTGATGTTGTTCCCACCGCGATCAAACGGCCTCCATTTTCTTTCGTTCGTTGCATTTTTTCTGCTTCAGCAGGAGAAAGATGATAAAATTCGCTGTGCATATCGTGATCTTCAATTTGGTCAACACTAACCGGTCTAAAAGTTCCCAATCCAACATGGAGAGTAACGAAAGCAATCTCAATTCCTTTATCCCTTGCTGCTGCTAATAAGTCTTCAGTAAAGTGCAAACCAGCTGTGGGAGCAGCTGCCGATCCTTCTGCTTCAGCATAAACCGTTTGGTAACGATTTTGATCGGTTAATTGCTCTTTAATATAAGGCGGTAAGGGCATTTCCCCTAATTCAGTTAATACCTCAAGAAAAATCCCCTGATATTCAAACTGGACAACTCGTCCACCATGCTCCTGAATTTCGGTACAAGTCGCTACTAATTTCCCTTCACCAAAAAATATTCGGGTCCCGATTTTTACTTTCTTTGCTGGCTTAACAAGGACTTCCCATTCATTTAGTTCACGTTGATGTAATAACAGCAGTTCAATCTTAGCTCCTGTACCTTCTTTGACGCCATATAATCTTGCTGGTAAAACCTTTGTGTTATTAAGTACTAAACAGTCACCAGGATTTAAATAGTCTAAAACATTGTTAAAATGACGATGAGTCATACTGTTTTCTTCACGGTTCATCACTAGTAATTTTGAAGCCGCTCGATTTTTTAAAGGTGTTTGAGCAATAAGGTGCTCAGGTAAATCAAAATCAAAATCTTCTATCTTCATATTAGACTCCTAACATTATCTAAAATCTTTACTTAATTATTTAAGTTCAGCTAACTATTCTTTTGCTTTTGGTAAAGGACGATTAAAGTGCTGATATGTTTTTTCGGTAGCCATTCTGCCTCTTGGTGTCCGTTGAATAAAGCCCTTTTGTAATAAAAAAGGTTCATACACATCCTCGATCGTTTGAGACTCTTCACCAATCGTAGCTGCTAATGTATCTAAACCTACAGGACCCCCTTGGAAAGCATCTAAAATTGATAAGAGAAGCTTATGGTCAATGTGGTCTAAACCGGTTTTATCCACCTGCAACATTTCTAAAGCATGCTGAGTCGTAGCTATTGATATTTCGGCTTCACCTTTTACTTGAGAAATATCTCGAACTCTTTTTAACAATCGATTGGCAATTCGGGGTGTCCCTCTAGAACGACGAGCAATTTCTAAAGCCGCTTCCTGACCAATAGAAACATCAAAAATGGTTGCTGTCCGTTCAACAATCTCTCTTAAATCATCTATCTCATAATATTCTAAACGGCTCAACACACCAAAACGATCTCTAAGCGGTGCTGTTAGAAGACCAGCCCGTGTCGTTGCGCCTATCAAAGTAAATGGTGGTAAATCAAGTCGAACAGAACGTGCTGTTGACCCTGTTCCAATCACAATATCTAAGCAAAAGTCTTCCATCGCTGGATAAAGAATTTCCTCAACGGCTCTTGGTAAACGGTGGATTTCATCAATAAACAAAACATCTCCAGTCTCAAGTGAAGACAGAATAGCTGCTAGATCTCCTGCCTTTTCAATAGCGGGACCTGATGTTGTTCGAAATTCAACATTCATTTCGTTCGCAATGATCGAAGCCATTGTTGTTTTCCCAAGTCCAGGCGGTCCATATAACAAGACATGATCGAGTGGTTCATTTCTCAGTTTAGCTGCTTCAATAAAAATAGCCAAATTCTCTTTTGCAATGGTCTGGCCAATATATTGTCCTAACATCTGTGGTCTTAAACTAAGTTCGATCTCTTCCTCGGCATCAAACTGTTCTCCTGTCACCATACGCTCATCCATTGTTCTCACCCCGCTTACGCTTTCATTAATAAGGCTAAACCATGTTTAACTAGTTCATCTGTATTTAATGTATCATTTTGTTTTAATTGTGGCATAATCGTCTTTACTTCTCGATCATTATACCCTAATACTTTCAATGCCTCTATAGCCTCATCCAACGCTTGATTATTAGCTGCTTTAACTGGTTTTCCTGACTTACTGTCAAATTGATCCGCTGATTGTTTGACCTCAAACGGCAGTTTTCCTTTCAGATCTAAAATCATTTGCCGAGCCGTTTTTTTTCCGACACCAGGAAATTGGCTTAAAAATTTATCATCTTCATCTTCTATTGCTATAACAAATTGATCAACTGAAGTACTGCCCACAATAGATAAACCGCTCTTAGGCCCAATGCCAGAAACAGTGATGATATGTGAAAATAATAATTTTTCATCGTAATCTCTAAAACCATATAAGATTTGGGCATCTTCCCGGACATGATGGTATGTATGAATTTTAATGGTTTGATTTAAATTATTTTGAAAATGAAATGGGTTTGCACAAACAATTTGGTAACCTACTCCATTGACATCTATAATGGCTAATGAATCTGTTATCTCTACTAGTTCCCCTTCAATATATGCTATCACTTTCAATCCGCTCCTAACTTTTCACTATACCTGTTCTGAAGCTATTTTACCACACAATCGTATGTTCGCCTAGAGCTATATTATTATATTCATTCTCAATCAGATGAAAAAAACCATTATATCATATCATTCAAAATAAATTATAATAACATTAAATCAACTTAAATCGAAAGGAAGCAGGGATCTTAGTCAAAAATCCTCTTTTCTTATACGTACACGGTCCGAGATAAAAACATCCTACCCTACTTTTCAGTCAATTATTAATGAATAAAAGCCAGATAGAGAATCCTAACATCTACCGAGCTTCGGACTTATTGGATGACTTCCTTAAAACTCAGACTAAAAAAATTATTTATTATTCCCATGCATATACCCATCAGCTTGCCTTAGCGTGGTTCTCCTCCCACCATAAATAATTATTGAGATTTTATTGTTTCTTTGAATGAAAACTCAGAATGTTGATGTTAACCATGCCTACTCTGAAAAGCTGTCTACTCTAATGCTGACAAGCTGATCACTTTCTGAGCACGCAAAAAAAGAGAGTCGAGTTAATCCGACTCTCGATGCACTTCTTCACTAGGAATCTGATGTCTGAAAACATCAATCACCTCTTGATAAGTTTTTTTCGAATCAATTTTAATTCCTTTATTTAATTGATCTTGCTCGTCTTCAGTCAGATGATCAAGATCTAAATCAAAGACTATTTGAATATTTTGCTCGTATTGTGGCTCACCCTCAAAAATCACAAGTTGCTGATCGGCTAAGCCAAAATAACCAACTTCTTTTAAATAGGGTGAAATATCATCAATATATTCTCGGAAAACCATTTGGCCTACTTTTTGATCGATTAATTGATAGTTTTCATACGTATACCAAAAATCTTCCATTGCTGTAATTGTCTCTTCAAATGATTCTGTATCCATTCGCCCATCTAGATATTGCTTCTGCAAAATGATTTCGATTGTTGCCAAATCATCGGGATACTCATCAGAATTAGTGACTTCTATCGCATCCTCTTCACTGATATCACTATTTTCCTGTTCAGTGTGACCATTGTAAATAAAAATCGCCAACATCAATACAACATTCAATGCTATTAAATATTTCAATTTGTCCACCTCATATAAAGTGTGTATTTACTATATAGGATAGACAAAAAAATATTTTTTACACTTTTTCTAACAAAGAAATAAAACTGGATTAAAAGTAAATTGAAAACTAGGCTTTACTTTTGATCCAGTTTTATTCAGAACAGCAGTTGATTAATCACCGCCACCATTTAATCACACGGTGGCTTTCACATGCTTAATTAGCATTATGATAAACTTCTTGGACATCCTCTAACTCTTCCAACCGATCAATTAATCTTTCCATTTTGTCTTGATCCTTTTCTTCTAGACTAGAGTATGTCGTTGGGATTAAGGTTACTTCTGCTGTGTCAAATTCAAAGCCCTCTTCAGCTAAGGCCGTCTTTACTTCATTAAACTGTTCAGGTTCAGTATAAATTTCATAAACTTCATCTGTTGTTTCCATCTCTTCAGCACCAGCTTCAATTGCAGCCAACATAACTGTATCTTCATCAGCCTCTGTTGTTGAGCGATCAATAATTAAACAGCCTTTTCGATTAAATAGAAAAGCTACACAACCATTTTCGCCTAAGTTACCCCCACTTTTAGAAAAGGCGTGGCGAACCTCTGAAGCTGCACGATTTTTATTATCTGTTAAAATCTCAACCATAACAGCAGAACCACCGGGCCCATAGCCTTCGTAAGTAACTTCTTCATAACTGACACCATCAAGTGTCCCGGTTGCTTTTTTTATATTTCGTTCAATATTTTCATTTGGCATATTACTAGCCTTTGCTTTATCTATTGCACCACGTAAGGCAGGATTCATATCAGGATCTGGTCCGCCTTCTTTCGCAGCTATATAAATATCTTTGGCAGCTTTCATAAATGCTTTACCGCGTTTAGCATCCTGGGCATTTTTCCGTCTTTGAATGTTTTTCCATTTTGAATGTCCAGCCATTTAACTTGCTCCTTTCATCTTAGAAAATCAAATAACACTACACTTTATTTTATCATAGGTCGTCAACTTGTGTAAAAGATATGATAGACTAGCTTAATCCGTTTCAAATGGGGCTGGTGTGGATACAATCATTCTTTTATGTTTTGAGCGATTATGCATCGTTTCAATAATTTCCTGGTCTTTTACGGGGATTTTTTCACCCTTTAAATAACGGTCGATATAATCGTAGGTCGTGCCCATCTCGTTTTCATCTGTCTGCCCTTCCCATAGACCAGCACTTGGTTTCTTCACAATAATTTCTTCCGGTACAGCCAAATATTGTGCCATTTCTTTAACTTCCCCTTTTGTCAGATGAACCAAAGGATTGATATCAACACCACCATCACCATATTTTGTGAAATAACCCGTAAACCACTCAGCCGCATTATCTGTACCGACTACTAAATATTGATGATTGGTTGCGATTGTGTAAAGTGTTGACATTCTTAATCGCGCTTTTAAATTTGCACTGGCTAGTTGGTCATGATCTGGTTGGTGAACCGATTCCTGCTTTAATTCCTGTCTAATGGTTCCAAGTAATTGTTGATGAGTTTGTGTTAAATCAATGGTCATTGACACTATCTGGGATCCTTTTACAACAGCTTGCGCATGCTCTATATCTTCTTTCGAACTTTGACAAGGCATAATGACTGCTAAAGAATCATTGGGGATAGCTTTTTTTATTAAATAAGCGACAACAGCAGAATCAATTCCACCACTCAGTCCAACTACTAGACCTTTGGCATTTGCTGTTTCGACTTGATCTCGTAACCAATTCACTAAATAGTTCACTTTCTTCTGCATTTTTATAAGCTCCTTTTGTCATTAGACTACGATTATTCTGATATCATTATTATTACTTAAATATGGATAAGTTGCAATGCTATATGGGTTATCAAAACAAATGATCTATTATCAAAATATGATTATTCACTTACGACTATCTGAAAATGATAAAAGGCACAACTTATCTATTAGAAACCTTGGGGATCAGTAAATCTCTATCAAGGAAGTCTTAGTTTTACTTATAGGATTACCAATAAAGTCATCTACTTTGATAATAAAAAATCGAGTTAACTAATCAATCGCTGATTAAGTTAACTCGGCTGATGGTGATTTTTCTATTCGTCTGGGTTACTTTCATCCGTCACTTCTCGTTGTGACTCAGATGGGGAAGCTGTTGGATAAGATGGATAGTTTATTGATCCGTAGACCGGGTAAATATATGGATATTGTTGATATTGACCAGCTTGCATCACCTGTTGATTGGTATTCATTCGAGTGAAATTCTCATTATGCATACCGCCCGAGCCTTCCTCTGTAGCCTCATTTAGATCTAGTTCTCCCCACTTCGAACCCTGTCGGTATGCTGGCTGCATCGGCGTTGCCCATTGAAACGGTTCACAAGATTGCTTTTTATGAAACATTGATGGATCTTGAAATGTATAACACATATTTGCTGTTGGTGCCGGATAATATTGTTGTTGTGGATAGAACATCATTGAGCATGGCATACAAGGCATCCACATATAACCATATGGTGGAACATTACATGGTAAGGTTTGAGCACTGTCAGGTACTTCTACAGGTTTAGGTTTTTTCTCTTTTTTAGTCGTTTCTTTTTCCTGTACTGGGTGATGATGTTGATGATAATTAATCTTATTTTCTAAAGTTGTATCGTGATCATCAATATCAACATCAACATCGATATTATACTGATTAGCATGGATATTTGGTAATTTAGGCATTTGAATCGAAACCGGTGGAAGCTTTGGAAACGGCATCTTTTTCTGAATATGTTGTTTCGGCTTCTGATCATCCTCCTTAATAACAGGTTGAGCCTTTTGTGGCATTTGTTTATAAGGTGTGATCACTTTTTCCTTAGGTGCGCTATCCATTTTCTGTTTCGTAACTTGCTTCTTCTCAATAGGGATTTTTATTTTCATCCCTGGCATCACTAGTTCAGGGTTTGCTAATTGCGAATTAACAGCCTTTAGCTCTTGAAAATCAACATTGTATTTCTTAGATAAATTCCAAAGAGTATCCCCTTTTTGAACAACATGAATTTTCACTTGCTTAACTCCTTTCTATAATAAAGTGAACCTTCAATCCATTAAGTGTGTTAACCTTTAGGATTGTTAGTAACACATGGAGAGACCAAAAGGCCTCTTAACGAATCAGTCTTTTACCAGCCATTAATTTCCCATTTGTCATTTTAAACTCATTATCTGTTATTTTGAAAAACGAAATTCAATACATGAACTGACAATATTATAGGCAATCAACAGGCTTATTCCTTAACAACATATGCAATCACCCAGAAATGTTGATTGTTTTTTTAAAATGAATTAGAAATTGATCGTCTCGAATGAATATCATTCTAGCTATACGATACAAAATATGAGAAAATATAGTGAGTACTGATCAATCAGGATTTTCTTACAGGAGTTAAGCCTCTAAAGAGTCAATTATTCTGAGCTACAACTTAAATGTCAATATGAGTGGAGTGAAAAATAGCATGCGTCGAAATGATAAATTGATAGGGGAAGAACGCCGTGATGCAATCATGAATTGGCTGAGAAAAAATGATCTCCCACTAACAGGAGGAGAACTTGCTAAACGAGCTGGTGTCAGCCGACAAGTCATTGTTCAAGATATTTCTTTATTAAAAGCTAAAAATGAACCCATTATCTCAACCAGCCAAGGCTATTTATTAATGAAAGAATCGAGTGATGTAAAGCAATATCAGCGAATTGTTGTTGTCAAACATAGACCAGATCAAACAAAAGAAGAATTAGATTGCATTGTCGATCAAGGAGTAACGGTTAAAGATGTTATTGTTGAGCATCCCATTTATGGAGAACTAAATGCAATGGTTATGGTCAGTGATCGTCATGACGTGAAGCAATTTATTGAAAATATTACAAAAAAGAATGCACCCTATCTATTAGAATTAACAGATGGTGTGCATCTTCATACGTTAGAAGCAGAGAGCGAAGCAAAGCTAAAGGCTGCTTATGATAGCCTAAAGGAAAAAGGCTTTATTGTGAACGACTAGACCCTTGTTTTTTGCATAGTCGTTTAACTTGTTCAGTAGAAGCAGATAGCTTTTATCAATCAGACACCACACGAAGAAAATCGCCTTTTATTTTAAGGATCGATCCTTTCTATAAACGACACTTCAAACAGTGGGTGTTTTTCGACACATAGGCAGTGCTAATGCAAATGTTTTCGATGGGACGAGTAACCGCACTAAGGATAGCTACAGAGCATTCACACCGCAAGAATAAGTGTTTTCTTATTCTGAGTCTCGGTTCCAATTGTTTCCGATTGTTTCCGATAGGACGAGTTTTACGGTCAATTATCTGTGATAAATGATGTGATGTCTGTTAAAGTAACCTTTTTAAGTACAAGGGCTCGTCCATCGAAAAGATATCATGGGGCAAATCTATTTCAATCTATTCATACCTATGCCAATCATATTATGTTTTTCAAAGCTATTCTACCTGTTCTGGCTCAGGCACTTTATGTTTCAAGCTATTCGGTTGAATAATACGGATAACTTCCGAGCAGTTCGACATGACAACCGATCGCCTCTATCTCTGCAATCGTATTGGGAATTAAAATATCATCCATCTTCTGATCGATATCAATCAGAAAATAATAATGGCCTAGCCCTATTTTCATCGGACGTGATTCAATTTTTGATAAATTGATTCGACGCCAGGCAAATGCCGATAGGACTTGGTGAAGAGCACCAGCATGATCAGTTGGGAGAGAAATCATAACTTTGGTTTTAAAGCCTTTCATCGATAGTTGGTTGATCCGTAAAGCAGAATCATTTTTATGTAACACAACAAACCGTGTTTCATTATTGGCAAAGTCGTGAATGTCAGCTTTAACGATTTCCAAACCATATTCTTTTGCCGCTTGATCATTGGCGATGGCTCCAAACAATTGATCGGGATTCTCACTAACAAGCTTTGCCGCTGCACCAGTTGAAGCATAGGTCTCAACCTTGGCATCCTTCATTTCGCTATTTAAAAATTGATGACACTGAGCTAAAGCATGTGGGTGTGAATAAACTTTCTTTATCTCTTTCCAATTCTCTTTATGATTTGGATGCACCATAAAGTGCTGCTGAACTGGAACAACTATCTCACTGACGATTTTTAATGTTTTTTCATTGATTAAATAATCAACTGTTAAATTTACTGTTCCTTCTAATGTATTTTCAAGAGGAACAACACTGTATTTTACATGACCATATTTAACTGCATCAATACATGCTGGAATAGTCTGATAGCTAACCGATAAATGCTTTGGAAAAAGTGTATCGACTGCTTTTTGTGTGAATGTACCTTTTGGACCTAGGTAACCTACTGAAAATGACATTCTGCTCCCCCCTCTTTTCTTTCTACATCCCTGAACTTAGAATATCGACTCGTTCAATATGTTTTTGTGCCTTTAATTTATTAATTAATTCATCAAGATCGATTTTCAAGTGTTCTACATCTAATGATAAGGTGACATTTGCTTTACCGTGAATCGGTATCGTTTGATGAATGGTCAAAATATTCCCGCCTGCTATCGCTACTGTATCTAATAAATGTGATAAGGTACCTGATTGATCTTCCAAATGAAAAAATAGCGTGATAATTTGGGTGTGTTGAATCGATTGTAATGGGAAAACAGCATCACGATATTTATAAAAAGCACTCCGTGAAAGTTCAACATTTTTAACTGCTTCATAAACAGAGTTGGCTTGACCACGCTCCAATTGCTCTTTTACATCAAGTGTTTTCCTCATCGCCTCAGGAAGGAAATCACCACGAACTAAATAAAATGTTTTATCTTCTTTTTTCACTGTTACATTTCCCTCCCCATTACCGTGAGAATTATCGTGTCTATTTCTATTCAATAAATTCAAATTCATAATCTAATAAACGTACAGTTGTGCCATCCTTTGCCCCTTTTTCTCGAAGAGCCTGATCTACACCCATTGTCCGCATCTGGCGTGAAAATCGCTGAACCGACTCATCACGTGTTAAATCAGTCATCTTTAACAGCTTTTCTATTCTGTCGCCATATAAAACAAAGGCACCATCTGGATCACGTGTAATTTGAAACGGAGCTTGTTCTTCTTGATGTCTGTAAACAATATGCTCTGCTTTTTCTTCAATGGGTTGAGTGTTTTTAGGAATTTGATCTAATTGATCGGCAACGGCAAATAATAATTCACGCAAACCTTCTTTCGTTAAAGCTGAGATAGGAAAGATTAGATGCGGTTCTTCAAGTTGTTCTTGAAATAATTCAAGTTGTGTTTCTGCATCAGGCATATCCATTTTATTAGCAACAATGACTTGAGGGCGTTCCAAAATAGATGGATCATAAGCTTGGAGCTCTTCATTGATCGTCAGATAATCTTGATACGGATCACGTCCCTCAGTAGCAGCCATATCTATGACATGCATAACAACCCGAGTTCGTTCCACGTGTCGTAAAAATTGATGACCTAACCCTATTCCTGTATGGGCACCTTCAATTAAACCAGGTAAATCAGCAATAACAAAGCTTCGGTTATCTCCCGTCTCTACAACGCCTAAGTTTGGAGCAAGTGTCGTAAAATGATAGTCATCTATTTTCGGACGGGCGGCACTTACAACTGATAACAATGTTGACTTTCCTACACTTGGAAAACCAACGAGACCAACATCAGCAATTAACTTTAGTTCGATGACAATATCACGTTCCACACCAGGCTCTCCATTTTCAGAAATCTCAGGCGCAGGATTTTTTGCACTTGCAAATCGAATATTACCACGACCACCACGACCGCCTTTTGCAATTAATGCTCGTTGACCATGTTCCGTTAAATCCGCTAAAACTTCACCTGTCAAATCATCTTTAACAATGGTCCCAGGCGGCACAGCTAAGACCATCGGTTGAGCATTTTTTCCATGTTGCCCCTTACTCATTCCATTTTCTCCACGCTTGGCTTTAAAATGACGTTGATAACGGAAATCCATCAAAGTATTTAAACCTTCATTGACTTCAAAAACAATATCTGCTCCATTGCCACCATCACCACCTGATGGACCACCAAAAGGGACATATTTTTCCCGGCGGAAGGATACTAATCCATTCCCGCCATCTCCTGCTTTTACATATACTTTCACCTGATCGACAAACATATTGCCACCCCTTTATTATTGTGCAGTCCAGTTGAAAACCAATGCCTCTTCTGTTGTTGCACTTTCTATTTGAATCGCTTTATCCAATTTTAATAAAGCTGCTTTTAATTGATCGATTTGATTAAATGTGCCATGACACGTGATATTAAGTTGAAATGGCTGATCTTTTGGTTGATGAAATTTTATTGTACCATGATAAAGTAATAAATTCATTGATTGTTCAATAATGAGTTGATGAATCTCTTGAATCAAGCTGGCAAGTTCTTGATCAGCTACTTTGGGTTTATCATCTAGCTGAACAATGGGTGTCCATTCTAAACCAGACTTTGAATGATTTAATTGCAAAAGAGCTACGATTGTTTTTGGTAATGGCATATTTTGAAATTGTTGATCTGCGGCAATTAATTCAATTAATTCAGCTGATTTTTCCTGAACACGGTCTAGTTTCCCCATTTGCGCATAACTAATCATTAACTGGATATGATTCGAAAGCGTATGACGATAATGTCTCAATAAATCAATGGCTTCTCGTTCGTTCATTTTTGCACCGCCTATTTAATAATAAGAAAATTATAGCAAATATTTTGTCTTTCGTAAAAACAAGATAAAATGGTGTTTGATAATCGCCACCGTTAATCCTACCTAATTAATCAATCTAAGCTGTTCTGTGGGTAAAAAGATGTTCAAACAAAGCTATTCCATTATTAAACTGTTTTCTTATCATCTATCTATACATGGTTGACTTAACAGTTTCTAAAATAAGATAAAAAAAGCTTATCTCAAAAGAGTCATCTTTCAAGATAAGCTTTGTTTTTTATATCATTAAGCCTCTTGGGCTACAGGGACAGGGTATACACTTACACGCTTACGATTACGCCCTACACGTTCAAAACGTACGATACCGTCAGTTTTTGCATACAATGTGTCATCTCCACCACGGCCAACATTTACACCTGGATAAATCTTAGTTCCACGTTGACGATAAAGAATGGATCCACCTGTTACAGTCTGACCATCAGCGCGTTTTGCACCAAGACGTTTTGCGTTAGAATCACGACCATTTCGTGAACTACCCACACCTTTTTTAGATGCGAAAAATTGTAAATCTAAACGTAACATTGACTTGCACCTCCTTATTTTTCAGAGATGGATATATATTGACCATAATCACGTTCAATCGTTACTAAACTCGTTAACATTCCTTCAAGTAATAGTGTGGCTTTTTCAAATGCCTCACCTTCTGCTTCATCAGGAAGAGTAACTTTTAAATAACCGCCTTGACCGCCCTGATCAATTATAGGCTCGATCTCACTTAGCTCCATTACTGCATTGGTCATCCCAAAAGCAACTGCTGAAACAGCCGCACAGACTAAGTCATGTCCATGTGGTCCACTATCGGCATGTCCACTCAATTCAAAAGCTATTATATCTTCAGATTTATTACGATGAATATTCACCTTGATCATATTTATACAACCTTATGCGTTGATCTTTTCGATCGTCACTTTTGTATATGGCTGGCGATGACCTTGTTTACGGTGATAATTTTTTCTACGTTTGAATTTGTAAACAGTAATTTTTTTCTGACGACCTTGTTTGTCAACTTTTGCTGAAACAGAAGCACCTTCTACAAATGGAGCACCGACTTTTACGTCGTCACCACTCACAAAAAGAACCTTGTCAAAAGTAACAGAATCTCCAGCGTCAGCAGCCAATTTCTCAATATAAATGGATTGACCTTCTTCAACTTTAACTTGTTTACCACCAGTTTCAATAATTGCGTACATCCTATTTGCACCTCCTTAAAATAACTCAGACTCGCCTTTACAGGTGTGAGTCAACCTCACTTTTATCGATTAAACCTGATCAGTGCGGTTGTAGCAACGGGTGCTACTTAACTTGCATAACGTTAAAATAATACCATGAACTATTTAATCTTGTCAATGTTTAGTTGTTCATTTTCTTTGATATATTCAGTAATTAACTGTTCTGTGCCTGATCGTTTAATATGATAGTCTTTAACACCTTTTGTTTCAATAAAATACACGTCCGAACTCACATTTTCCAGGAAGTCATCCAAATTAATCCACTGGTCCCAAACCTGACGAAAACCTTTCGTTACTTCCACAATAACCGCCTGATCTTGATTGGCTAATAACTCACGTTCAAGAGTATAGACGATACTTACCTGTGACAGAGCTACTTCCTTGGAGCGAGAGCTAGTAAATGTCATATGGTGTATTGGCGTTTCTCGCTTTCGAGTTAACTCAAGCAAACCCACAGCCGTAAAGCCATACACTTCAGTACGAGTGGGATCAACTTTAAAGGCTTCAATTAATTGTTCGATAATCTTTGTTCGATGTTTTTTTTCTTTCATTCTTAAAAAATCAATGATAATGATACCAGAGATATTTCGTAATCTAATTTGCCTTGCAATCGTATCAGCTGCAATTCGATTAACTTTATAAGCGAAATGATGGCGATTGATTTTACCCAAAAAACCAGCTGAATTCACATCAATTACCGTTAAAGCCTCTGTTTGATTAATTTCAATTGTTACACCCTGGTCGCACTGCACAACAGGATTTAATATTTGTTGAATGGATTCATCAATAGGTAATGGTAAGTAATCAACAAGTTGCTGACGCCATTTTACTTTCGCTTTAAGCTCAGGATAGCGTTTTTTTATTTGATTAGCCGTTATTGCTTGATCACAAATGATTTGATTAATTTGTTGAAATGGGAAACGTCGAATAAAACGATCAGACACTGCACATTCTGCTCGCAACGTCTCCGGCACTGTCGAATCTTTTTCAATCGCCAGAACCTCTTGCCAACTTGTTCGTAACTGTTGAATTTGATTAATAAGTTCATCAATCGAATATTGTTTCGCTTGGGTTCTAATAATTAAACCTTCTTCGCCTTGACAAATATCCTTTAATTTTGCTTTTAAAGCTGTTCCCTCTTCATTTGATAATTTTTTCGAGACAGCTATATAATTCCCAAAAGGCAAGTAAACAAACACCTGATTGGCAAGGGCTATATTCATTGTTAATCGAGCCCCTTTATTTTGATAAGCATCTTTGATGACTTGTACGATAATGGCTTGCCCTTCATAGATAAAAGATTCGATTGATTTCTCACGGTCTTTTCGTGCTTCAGGTATTTGGTTCTTCTCCAAATAGGCAAGTTGGGGTTGACCAATGTCTACAAAGGCAGCTTGCAAACTTTGGTCAACAGTGATAACTTTACCAAGGAAAATTGAATCAACAAGCTGTGGTGCATCCGGTCGATCAACCGCAAGTTCAATAAACTGACCATCTTCTATAGCCATGCCTAACTTCTCTGTTGCTTTTGTCGATATCATTAAATCCAACATTATAAACCTCATTTCATTTCATGCTTAATTAGGTCATCTAGGTTCGCATGATATTGACCTTTCTTAAAATAAAAGACGAGACAATCTGTTTCACTCGTAACCATCTGCTGATCACGAATCAAAATTGGGTGAAAACGATTCAGATAAAATTGGGAGAAAACATCTTTTAATGTTGTTTGACTCTTAAATGTCAAAGGCATCATTTTATCAACACGCTTCTTTGGATTCATTCGAGTTAGTAAAAAGCGTTGGTAAACATATAACCGCCGCTTCCATTCTAATTGATTTTCCCAAATAAGAAAAGTAAACAAAACTAAGAAGTTAAGTAATGCCTGATCAAATTGAATCATAATAAAAAAGAGGGTAATTAAACAAGAACAAGAAATGATTATTGTTTGTTGATAAGCTTTTTTAAAAGGAGAAAAATAATTTAACCCTATATTTAATAATTTCCCGCCATCAAGCGGCCAAATCGGAATTAAATTAAAACTTAAAATTAATCCATTATAGCGAAGAGCAAAGCTGATTAATTCTGGTGTCAAGATTTGTGTTTTCTGAATAAAAAAAAGTAGAATAAAGATAAATAAATGTTGCAAAGGACCAGCTATCGTGACTAAAAATTGCTCTTTCATCGGTTTATTGAGATGTTCTTCAGTTTCCATCACACCGCCAAAAATCCACAAGGTCACTCGACGAATATCCCAGTTAAAATATTTTGCCACCAAGAAGTGTCCAAATTCGTGCCAGCTAACAATGAAAAAAATAATAGCGATCTCATAAAACATCCCGGTCATGATCGAAAGAATAAACACAAACCAAATGGATGGATGCAAATAGATGAAGTGACTCTTACTCCAAATCATTAACAGTAATGACCTCAACTGGATCAAGGAATTGATTTCCCTTTTGCAAAGAGAAATATAAATTTGATCCCTCATCTAATGATTGAGATGTCGTCCCAATTTGTTGGCTGGCTTGTACAAATTGATACGGTCTCACGTTAATTTCAGCTAAAAAGCCATATGTTGATTTTGTTCGATCAGGATGCTGGATAATAATAGTCTTTTCTGTTACCGGATCATTGCCAGCAAATAAAACTGTCCCTTGTTCAATTGCATAAACATCTGGTTGATCAACAGCTTCAATGATTACACCTTGTCCATTCATTTCAAATGATTCATTAATAACCCCGTTAACAGGTAATACTTGCTGATTGGTGACTGGAGTTGTTGACTGATCAATAAAAAAGCCGAATGGCAATCCAAATTGTTCTTGGTACCAGACGTTGACTGTAGCAAACGGAAAATCCTCACTCAATTGACTCAATAGCCACTGGCGTGTTTGACTTGATGTTGGCGTGAATTGAAGAATCATAATTGTCATTAAAAATAAAAATCCTGCAATAATCACTTGCTTAATAAAATAAGGTGTTTTTTGTTTCGGTATACTTTGTTTGGGATTAGCTAGTTTAGATGTTGTTTGTTTGATTGGTCTAGTCTTAGCCGGATACTTAATCGCATTTAACTTAATTGCTTTTCGCTTCGCCAATGATTTTCGAACTTCATTTAGATCTCGTTTCATCATCACTCACAACCTTCAGTACGCATTTGTACAAGTTTATTCATTCGTACAGGATTTATGAGTTGCTTTAGTGATAATCGTTAATTTTTTTACACAGTTAATCCCCTCACATGGACTATTCAACGTCGTTTCATTAGTCCTCTTTGGAATGTGAAATCAATAAGTCGTTGAAACAGTACCACAATAAAGCGAAACTTCAATCAGTGAGAATTTTTCGACGCACAAATCTTTTCGGTGGGACGAGTAATTGCAAATGTCTTCGGTGGGGCGAGTAATCACACAAAGGAAAGCTACGAAGCATTTGCATCGCAAGAATAAGTGTCTTACTTATTCTGAGCCCCAGTCCCAAATCTTTTCGGTAGGACGAGTAATCGCAGCAATGTTGTCAGGTTAGTGCAACAGCTAGTCAGTTTCATGATCATCTGTTATTAGCGGTCGATTAGAAATAAGAGTAAGTTCAACGATTTGCGGTTAAGTTTGGCAAAATACAGTCAAGTTATCGAAAATACAATCAACTTTCTTGAAATGCAATCAAGTTCAATGCTTTCTATACGTCTTTCACAATTTATTCTTAATTTCTTCGCACGAATCTTTATAGCTAACTGTAGTTTCGTTTTATGGAAGTAGAATGGATTATGATAAAGTAAGTTCTGTATTTAAAACGAACTTGAAATAGATGGACTATTAAACTGCTTTGCGATTAAAAAGTAGTGTTTGCAGACATTTGTGATTCTGATGAGAGAAATAGCGTCCATTTATTGATAAATTATTTCACCAATGTTACTTGATATAGAACAAAAACCGCAGAATGTAACTTATTCAGTTAATTTCTGCGGTGTAACTATTTTTTAGAAAATTAATTGCGCATACCAAAGAATTTTTTCATCTTAGTGAACATACCTTTTTCCTCTTCAAAAGACTGTAGCGGAACAGATTCACCTAAAATTCGGCGTGCAATATTACGATAAGAAATTGATGCTTTAGTATTTGGCTGGAAGGCAACAGGCTCCCCATGATTTGAGGCTTTAATCACCTCATCATCATCAGCAACAATACCTAATAAATCAATCGCCAAAACTTGAATGATTTCATCAACCGTCAGCATATCACCTGTTTTCATCATATGATTTCGAATCCGATTAACGATTAGCTTAGGCGCTTCGATCTCTTCTTGTTCCAATAAACCAATAATGCGATCAGCATCACGGACACTTGATTTTTCAGGTGTAGTGATGATGATAGCATGATCAGCTCCAGCAACAGCATTTCTATAACCTTGCTCAATGCCTGCTGGGCAATCGATAATAATATAGTCAAATTCTTTCTTTAGTTCAGCAATCATTTCTGTCATAGCTTCTGGTGTTAAATCATTTTTATCACTTGTCTGCGCTGCTGGTAATAGATATAAATAATCAAAACGCTTGTCCTTTATTAATGCTTGTTTAAGCTTACATTTGCCTAAAGAAACATCAATAATGTCAAAAATAATCCGATTTTCTAATCCCATGACAACATCAAGGTTACGAAGCCCGATATCAGTATCCATCAAGCATACCTTTTTATCCATTAATGCTAGTGCTGTTCCTAAATTTGCAGTGGTTGTTGTTTTTCCAACACCACCTTTTCCTGAAGTGATAACAATAGCTTCAGCCATTTATAACGCTCCTTTCAAACCCATTTAATTCTGGTCTTTTTTTAGCAACAACTTGCAGTCGATCGATGACAATTTTATTTGATTCATCAATATAGCCACATTCCATATAGACACCTTCAGTTTCATAATCAGGGGATCGACTATAAAGACTGGCAATTCGTAACTGAACGGGATTCATATAAGAAGCCATAATCACTGCAGCCGTATTACCTTGATAGCCAGCATGTGCAATCCCTCGTAAGTTCCCCATAATAAAAATATTCCCCGTAGCCTTTACTGTTCCTCCCGGATTCACATCTCCAATCAACAAAAGATCACCAGTCACTTCAATGACTTGACCAGACCGAATGGTTTTAGTCAAAACTTGAACATCACTTTCTTCTTTCCACTTGATTGCATCTTTTTTTAAGATAACATTGGATTCAATATCCTGAATGACCAATTTATTTTTTTGTCTGATCAATTGACGTAACTGTTCTTCTTGTTCACTATGTAAAAGGCGATTACCCAACTGAACATTTATTCTGACTAATGTTTGCTCAACATCGAGTTCATCGTATGAAAGTGCCTTATCCAGTTCATTAATTAAATTGTCAAAAGAACATGAATCATCTAGATAAAGCGTTAGTCCATCACGTGTTCCTTTAATTGTGATGTATTGGTTTTTTCCAATCAAGAGCGCACCTCCTATTTTCAAAATCCGCATCAAAAAATCGTTAACTTGTCGATTGCTTTTGATCAAAGCGCTCATTAGACCATTTAATTAGCTTCTTTTTAAAAAGCAAATAAAGAATGAAGAAAAGAATCATATTGACAGATAGTGTTGGAATAAGTCGATAATATAAATACGATGTTAACTCCATTCGGGTTACACCAACGAATTGATAAATGAAGTAAAGTAGAAAATCAACAAATCCAACACTGACAAATGTTAACACAGTGGCAACGTAGAAGTTTGCATGCAACAATCTTCTCATACCGTGGACAAAATAAATCATGATCGCATAACTAAACATATAGACTCCGATAATGTCTGTATAAACAATATCAATGATTAACCCTGATAAAATCGCAAATATCAAAACATAGTAGGTATTTTCTAAATCATAAAATAACTTTAGCAATACTAAAAATAGAAAAACAGAATGAATGACAACAATCCAACCTGCCTCTGATATGCTAGTTGGAACAAGCTGTACTGCCACGCCCTGTAAAACAATCAATAATGTTAGAATAAGAGGAAGATATACTCGTGACATCAGTCTTCTTCCTCACTTTCATCGATATCAGTACTTGTTGTCATGTCCCGATCAACAACAATAACGTGTCGCAAATCATTCATATTAGCTGAAGGTTGAACATAAGCAACTTGCGTTAAACCATATTGATCAGTTGTCACTTCTTCAATGGTGCCGATCTCTAAACCGCGTGGAAAAACACCACCCAGTCCAGATGAGAAAACATGTTCACCTTCAAGTACTTCCTCGTAATATTCAGTAAACTCTAATAGCAATTGATCCCGTTCCTCACTATATCCTAGGATAAAACCTCGTGCATCTTCATCACTCTCAGTTAAATCTACATTAACTGCAATTCGATTAGATCGATCAAAACCATTTAATAAAAGAACGGTAGAAGTAAATTGAGAGGCTGATTGGATTTTTCCAATCATTCCTTCAGCAGTAATAACTGCCATATCCTTCTCGACACCATCTTGCTTTCCTTTATCAATGGTAACTTGCTTGAACCATTGCTCAGGACTTCTGGCAATCACAGTTGCTTGAATCGGCGTATAATCACTAATACTTTCTGTTTTATCAAGCATGTTCATCAATTCTTCATTTTCTTTACGAAGCTCTTGTACTTCATACAATGTTTGTTGATATTGTGCTAAATTTTCTTTTAAAACCTGGTTCTCATCATACATATTTTTCATGCTATCTATATTCGACACGATATCTGTCACGTAATTAACAGGGGTTAAAACAATCTGTTGTACCCAACCAACAGCATCTTGAAAAAACTCTTCAATTGTAGATCGTTGATCACGATCTGTTAATGAAAATCCAATTAAACCGACTAAAACGATTAGCGCTAAAAGAATCGTAAACAGCCGTTTTCTTCGAAAAAAAGACATCGCTAATCCTCCAATTAATCCAAACTAGAACGTGACGAAATATTAGGGTATGACTTAAAGTGATCAAGATAATCAAGTGCTTTTCCTGTTCCAATTGCTACATTATCAAGTGGTTGATCAGCAATAAAAACAGGCATGTGCGTCTCATCCGAAATAACCTCATCTAAGCCATGAAGTAAAGCACCACCACCAGATAAAACAATCCCACGCTCCATCACATCAGCCGCAAGCTCTGGTGGTGTTTTTTCCAACGTATCTTTTATGGATTCAACAATTGAAGATACCGTATCAGTTAATGCATGGGTAATCTCTTCTGATGTTATTGTGATTGTTTTTGGTAAGCCCGTTAATAAATCACGACCTCTAACATCTATTTCTGAATGATCAACTTGAGCATTAGCTGAGCCAATATCGATCTTAATTGACTCGGCTGTTCTTTCTCCAATCATTAAACTATAATTTTTTCGAATATATTGAATGATAGCTTCATCCATATCGTCACCGGCCGTTCGAATCGACACACTGGTCACTATACCGCCTAAAGAAATAACTGCAACCTCCGTTGTTCCACCGCCAATATCAACAATTAAACTGCCAGTCGGCTCCCAGACAGGTAATCCGGCACCAATAGCTGTTGCAAAAGGTTCTGCAATCGGAAAAGCCTCCTTAGCCCCTGCTTGTTTGGTTGCATCTATAACAGCACGTTCTTCTACCATTGTAATTCCTGATGGCACACAAACCATTATATTTGGTTTACGAGCAAATGACGAACGGCTCCTTTGAGCCAATCGAATATAATATTTCATCATGACTGCTGTGGTATCATAATCAGCAATCACACCACCCTGCATCGGACGAATAACTGAAATATTTCCAGGTGTTCGTCCAATCATATTACGGGCATTACTCCCCACTGCTTCAATCTCTCCAGTAGAATTGTTCTTTGCCACAACTGTGGGTTCTCTAACAATAATTCCTTTACCATTTAAATAGACCAGGGTATTTGCGGTCCCCAAATCAATTCCTAAATCTTGTCCAAAACTAAATTTTGCCATGTTGATCGCCCTCTCTAACATCAAGCAAATTAAACTTGTTAGTCTTTCTATCCTTTGATTGTAAACCATTCTCAACATATATTCAAAAGTATCTCTCATACATTATATTAAAAATATATGACAAGCTAATTTTCACTATCCATATTAGTTTAACACAATGAGAAGCACCCCACGCAAGAAATAATCTTAGCGTAAGGCGCTACTTTAAATTACTTGCTTATATAATTATACGAGAATTAGCGTAAAATAGATAGTATTTATACATATCCTTTTTCCTTAAGTGAGACAAATTTATGATCACCGATAACTAAGTGATCAAGGAGCTCTATTCCTATCAATTTACCACAGTCAGCCAATCTTTTTGTTACATGAATATCTTCTTGAGATGGTGTTGGATCGTAGGGTGGGCTATCATGATGCAGATATTCAACTAGCCTCCCTCAGAACCGTACGTACACTTTTTCAATGTATACGGCTCGCCAGTTGACTTGTTTTGCGTGACCAGATCGGATCATGTCTTTTTTAGGTAAAGGGTACCGATTGAGTTGATACTTCTTTAATTGTTTAGCGGCCTGCCCCATTGTACAATCAAATTTACGAGCAATTGTTTTTAATAGACTTAAATGAGCAAAATAAAATAATTTTTTTAAAGATCTATAGTTATCAGCATCGACAAAATAATTAGCGATTTGAAAAAGCTCTCGCTGATATATGGAATGGATCTGTTCAATAGGTTGGTGTATTAACGCCCCTCTTATCTTTGGTATTTGATTGTGAAAATCACCATATTGAAACATATGAGCACATTTAATCAACATATGTTGAGGTACTTCAATACAGATTTTCTTCAGCTGCCAATCACGTTTGATTGTATAGCCTTGTAAGCACAGAGGGCGGGAGAAATGGGCGAAGTAACATTCATATTCTTTGCCAACCGAGGAAGACAATGTCTGGTAAAGCGCAATGACTTGCTGTTTAGTTGAAGCTAATCCTAAATAAAGCATATCTTGATGAATAAAAATCTTTAAATCATCATTTTTCTCTATACATTTGATAACATGTAAAACATGACATGTAAAATAAACATCTCTTGCTATTTCTTGATAACGAGTACTATCTTGTTGTTCAAGCTGATCTAGCACCCGAGACAAAACCTGCTTAAAACATTCACCATCAATATACTTTTTTAATTGGTTAAATAATTGATACTGAGCCGTTGAGCTTTTTTTAATCGTTATTATCCAATTCACATCAGACCACTTTCTTTTTAAAAAAGAAACAGAAGCAGAGAGGGTTTGTTTCTTATAATTATCCATATTTTCATCGATAAAAAGTTTTTTTACAAAAAGCAAACATGCCTCGATTAATTTTTTTGATTGTAGCCCTGTTAATTGGGATAAATCCATTGATTGCCTGAATATTTGCTTAAATTGCTGATAATCACTTTCATCCTGTCTACCAATACCCATTTGTTGATCAAAAACCTTAGCCCAAAATTCTCCTTGATAAAAAAGCTTATCGCAGTCCTTAATCTGACGATTTGCCTTGATCCGATCACGCATAACTACTAATTGATTAAAAGGTTTATTTGTCACATTCATGACACCTCAATCTATTTTCTATTCGTCAACCTGTCCCCCTTTCCCATGCTAAACAAATTACTGCAAACGTTGAGTCATATGGGGACTCCGTTACCTTATCGTACACTATACGACTTAGGTAATCCCTATCTTACAGCTAATAGAAGATTCGCAATGGTTAGGCACCCCGTTTGACTGTTTCCTTTTTTTAAGGATTGTTGAATAAGCCTTATTATAAAAGCTACCTGACGTGTAACCTTTATCTTACTCAGCACATTTTGTAGTATGTGACTCACCCCAAAACATTAGTCTAGAGTTCAAGCAGTTTAGCTTTTACCATACATTACTTGACCTTTTCACATCATGCGATTGTCCTTCGATTGCGTTTCCGCTAGAAGTCAGATGCTGGTCATAGAACAAGATAAGGAGTTCTAGATCAATTATCGATCACTTCTATTAACCACAGTATAGGCGCACGCCAGAAGATAGCAATAGGTAAGACTTTGAAGTTATCGCCATCTTTTCCCCTGCTCCATACCGTGCATGCAACTTTCATCGCACACGGCATTCCATCGTTTGCCTCTTATTTCATTTACTTGAATCTTACACATCTCATTCAAATCCCTATTTTAATTCATTATTTGTGATCTTTACTTTTAGCATGAAGGTTATCGAAACTTTCAGTCATACCCATAGTACTTGGCATTGTGTAATTGTGTAATCTTATATTTTCCATTCTAGGGATTTTCTTAAGATTTTCATTCAAGGTCTATCACACTTCAATCTTGACTCATGACCTTTTTAGTCATACTAGACTCCTTGAGATAAGTAAACTGAAATAGTTTAGACGAAACGACTTGAGGCTATTGTTCCATTTCCATTACAGAAACTTCATTACTCCTGCCTCTACTCTCACTATCATAAAAGGAAGTTATATATGCATTCTTTTCCTCCCTAACATTTCATCAAGTGTGTACTCTCTATGTTGATAGCTTTCCACGTTCCCTTAACCTTATCAATACTTAACTTAGGTGCTAGCTCTTGCCTGACGTCCTCTCTATCGCCTGTAACGATACATGGGGTTTTCAAAATCACCACAAGTACTCGCCCACGGAACGCACTTGAATTTCTATCAAGTCTATTATTTCTATATAGTCACACTTACAGACAGTTCGTTCGCTAGTTCGTCAGTGTTTCACCACATTCTCACCCTATTAAGCTTTAACGACTCCCGGCCTATCAGTTGCACCAACTACCTCTAGTTAACTTTCGGTTATCAATTATATTGACACTACGGCAACATTCAGCCGACTTCACCGAGCTTCACACACTATTCTTATACACATTCGAATAACGCATGTCGGAGTATCAGAGTAGGCATTTCAAGGCGTTACTCTATCATTTTACCTATCAGGTTAAGAGTTCATCACTCTCTTACTTGTCAAATTGACGTTCGGACAACATGCATAACTTTTTCAGTTATGAACGTGTCGCACGGTGATTGTGCACACAAATAATTGAAGCAGCTGAGCGTTTGACAGCCTCGCGAAACACCTCGCGAGGGTGAACGATGCTAGAATTTAGGCTACCAATAAAAAGCGTTTGCCGATGAATGATCTGATTCTTTGTGTTCAGGAAGAGGCAAATGAAATTCTCTTGTTTCTGTAAACGCAAGTCTTCCATCACGAAATCTGCGCCGTCCTGTGGAGAACGAATCACATATCGCTCTGGCATCTTAAAACGATTGATCCGATTACCTAGCTCAATAGCTGCTAATATACCCACTGCCTTTACCATCCCAATCCCTTTGATTGTAACCAGCTCTTCTAAAGTTGCTTCACGTAACAATTCAACACCTTCAAAATGGGAATAGATTCTACTAGCTAGCTCTTGTACACTCTCCTTTCTCGTTCCACTCCCTATTAAAATAGCGATTAATTCTTGATTTGATAAATGCGAAGCACCAAATTCAACTAGTCGTTCTCTGGGACGATCCTGCTTCGGGATATCCTTCATTTTTACATGAAGTTTAGGCATGATGAACCTCCTTTCTTACTTGATTAATTCCTATTGTAAACACATATTTCAAATCAACAAGTTCGTCATTTTTCAAAAAAGATACTTAATATTAGTTGAATAAATTAATAAAACAGTTAAATTGCTAAATGTATCGATTAGCAACTAACTGTTTATTAATTTATCCTAATTTAGCTCGAGTTTGATCTACTAACTGTCACTGAGAAAATCATCTTATTAATTAAAGGTTTAATTTGTTAGGTGGTGATAATGGTTCCACAGATCAAGTAAATAAAAAGGAAGTTGTTCGTCGTTCAATTGTCGTAATGTAGATTCAACGTCTTGATAAAATTGTTGGGTGTGATCTGATAAATCGGTTTGATCAATATTCAACCAATTGTTCCAGGCTTGTTCAACTTCATCTGTGTAACCAGAAAATGATTGTTGCCATAAGTCTTGAAATTCATTTAACCATTCTTCTTCACCAGCTAAATTTGCCGCCCCCTCATTTGATTGCCATTCACGTGCATAAACCTCTAAACCACTTTCAGCTAACTGTTCACCCGCTTGTTTCGCTTCTCCCTCCGATTGATAAGCTGCCAAAAAGACCCGATAGTCTGTCTCGGTTTCCCAAACGATTGAAGGATGACCTTGTGTAACAAGCGTTTCACGAGTTAATTCAGCTTGTTCCAGTGACTCAAAAACTCCAGCTTGAATCACATAGCCAGATAAAGCGTTTAATTCAATCTTTTGATTATCTTCTGTTGCTGCTGCGTCTGATGATGAATCTTCCGCAGTCGTATTTTTGTTGGGTTGTTCTGTGACAGGTACATCCTCATCATGAGAGAAAATAAATAATAGTAGCAAGCCAAAACTTGTCCCAATTAGAACGGCAGACAAAGCTGTTAAAACAATCCGGATCCAGCTTCGCTTTTTATCTCGATCATGTTTAGAAGAGTTTTCACCATATTTGTAAGGTTCCAATTCTGTCAAACTTGCCGCACTTTCCTGAAACGTATCACTCTGAACAGATGGCCCCTTATCATCTGACAGTTTATAAGTTACTTGGTATTTTGATTCCAATTTCTTCACTCCTATCTGTTCTGTTCATTTAACCCTATCATGAAAAAGATAAAAAAAAAGACGACCCTTGTCAGATCGTTTATAAAACCATTCTTGCTATTTTGAGTATTGTCTACAGGGTTTAACAGATTTCTCATATGTTCTTAAGCATCATAGTCTGAAAAACTTATTTTTTGGAAAAAAACAGCTTTACATTAAGTCTTTAAAGCAAAAATGCTATCAGTCCTAAGTTATTCTTAATAAAATCGATTGTTATCTTATTCTTTCCTGCTTATTGAAGTATTCCTACCCATTGCAGTACTCCCATTGTTTACTAAACTTGAACTCACACACTTGATGGAACCTTTTTGTAAGTAACTTAAATAAAAAAAAGAGGTACAGAATCTCTGCACCTCTTATATCTTAATTTTTTTATAGGCAATAAGTAGCTTTATACTTATCGTTGATATAAATGACCGTTTAGATCAACGAATCCTAATCTATATGCTTTTTCTATATAACTCATTGTTTTTGACTCCATGTCATGATTATTATGGTTTTTTATTTGATGTTTACTATGGTCCTTTACCCATTGGTCTACCTCTCTTGACAAAGATTCGTTAACAGTTTCCTCTCGTTCAAGAACTTCTTGGAAATCTTTAAAGCTAACCTTATTGTTACTATAACCTGTATTATTCCCCATTCGCTCTTTTACATTGGCAACAACGGTTAATCTAGTATATGCTTGAAAAGAGCTTAGCTGATCTGAACTAAAATTTTTAATCATTTATATCAATTCCCTCCAAATTATTACTGATATGTTAAATAAGTAAGAGCGATTTTTGGGTTTTCATAGTTTGTCTTCCAGTCGAGATTAAGATTTCGAGTTACTGAAAGTGTTACATTGATTGGTCTATGAATATCTCTTGTAAAAAGGCTTACTATCCAACAGCTTCATTTTCAAAGTAATCTAATGATATAAGCTTTATAATAAAACGAAACTTCAATCAGTGAGAGTTAGACCTACAGGATGTAGGTCATGCAGATATTTCCGATGGGACGAGTAACTGCAACCCCAGATGTTGCCACAAATGTTTTCGGTGGGACGAGTAATCGCGGTCCCAGGATGTGCCGATTTTAATCTGCGTTCCCTTTTCCCCCACTGATTGGATCTGGTGTTTTTGTCAGTCAGCCAGTTACACTGCGATAAATAGCCAATACCACTTCACTTCCACTAACAGTATATCCAATACCCACAAATTCCAGCTCAGGATAAAACCGTTGATAGCCATCACCATCTGAGGTAATTATGACAACATTTTTTGATAAATCTCTTTTACATCTAAATATAAGGCTAGCATAGAATAGTTGGTATTTACAGTTAAATAATTCGACAATTTTTGAACATTTAATATTTATCGATATTTAAGATTTCAACACGCACTTGGTATAATGTGTGAGTGCGCCCCTTTCCATGGATATATTATTTAACATTCCCTTCAAATTCCGGTAATACTCCATGAAAAACTATACTTTTTGTTACAAAGGTGTTTACACTGCAAGACTAAAACTATTTCAGCACCAGCTGAAACAAGACCTTTCTAAAACTAAAAAATGAGATGCTACAAATTACAATATTCCTACCACTCACTTTTTTATCAGGAGTGTAACATATACCCCCTGTTTTCACAGACTATTCTTGATTTTTTGCCATTGTTTTAATAAAAGGTATTGACATTATAATAATTAATACAAATACACCATACAACGTAACATTTAAATCAAATATTTCTTTTAAAACAGTTAAAATAATAAATAATACAATTGGTATCATATAAATCATAATTTTTTTCAAAATATAAATGACTCCTTTGATTTTTATTATGCATACCAATAGACTAATGAAGCCTAACTCAATCATTAATCTATTTTTCATAGTGAATCTACTTTTGTCTTAAATATAAATTAACTAGCACACTTTTAGTTGTAAAGATCGATTAGATAATGGTAGATGTCATTAGGATCACTTAATACAGTTAAAAACACATGTTCTTCAGTATCACTTGTTTGTCTAGCAATTATATAATCTTCGCCTATATGGTATCTGTGAAAATTTCCGCTTTTAAAATACAGATACATTTCATATTCATTTTCTTCATCTCTAGAGAATCTTCCACCCTCATAAACACGAACATTGCTATTTAACAGAGAGTATATGTCATCTTCATCATCAATAATAAATTCTCTATCATCTTCCACGTTTACTATTTGTCCATTTTCAATCCATTCAGTTTTTTGAATGGTTATTTGTTTAATTTCTTCATAACTCTCTGTCCCTGTTCGTTCTATAATAAATTCAGAAAAATCCTTTGGCAAAGAGAAGGAAATATTATAATAAACGATAATAATTAGGATTATAATTATTGAAAAAATTATTATTTTAGTCCTCTTGCCCCTTTCAAATATTTTCATTGAATAAACCACCAATCTTATTAGTTTTTTTGGAATTATTTATAAATAATGATATTATTTCTTGCTTTATATAGCAAATACCTATCTAGCCTCCATCACTTAATTGAACACGTAAAATTCTATATTCATGTGAAGGACTCCTTTAAGCATCTTCTACAAATTTATTTGGCGGATTAAAATTAGCTTTATTTAGCATTTGATGCTAGTATAGTTTCATGGACACATCTTAGTTAAGTTATTACAATTAATTTTAGGAGGATGTGTCCAATGAAACATAAAAATAACGGAAAACGATACAGTGACGACTTTCGTAAAATGGTTGTTGAGTTATATAATTCGGGTCAATCAGTTAAAAGTTTAAGCAGCGAATATGGCGTTTCTGAAGTAACTATTTATGCATGGATTAAAAAGTTCAATCCAATTGAGTTAGAAGATGGAACCTCTGTAACGCCAGATGATTATGCAAAATTACAGAAACAAATACTTAAATTACAACAAGAAAATGATATCTTAAAAAAGGCTATGGCCATATTCGCAAAAAAGTAAATGATGCTGAAATAACTGATTTTATTCATGACCAAAAAGAAAACTATCCTGTGCAAACAATGTGTGAAGTACTTGAAATTCCAAGGAGTACGTACTATCAGTCATTAGATAAAACGATTTCTAATCGTGATAGAGAAAATAAAGAATTAACTAAAAAGATTATTGAAATCCATAAAGAGAGCAAACACCGTTATGGTGCACCTAAAATCCATCAACAATTAATAAAGGTAGGTTACAAAGCCAGCCTAAAGCGAGTTCAACGTTTGATGAAAAAAGCTGATATTAGGTCAATCGTTGTTAAAAAGTTTCGTCCTACTCCAAGTAAGGAAACTATTGTTGAGCGAGAAAACATTCTTGAAAGAGACTTCAGGGCAGAAACGATTAATGAAAAATGGGTTGGTGATATCACTTATATCCATACACTTCGTGATGGTTGGTGTTACCTTGCATCAGTTATGGATCTTCACACTAAAAAGATTGTAGGTTATTCCTTTTCTCGTACGATGACGACTGATTTAATTATAAAAGCACTAGAAAATGCTTATCACGCACAAAAACCTGATGAAGGACTCATATTCCATTCAGATTTAGGTACACAATATACAAGCGATGAATTCGCTAAAGTGATAAAAAATTTCAAAATGACACATTCTTTTAGCTATAAGGGAAGTCCTCATGATAATGCTTGTATTGAGTCTTTTCACGCTATTTTAAAAAAAGAAGAAGTAAATCATGTTCAATACTTTGATCATAAATCTGCCGAATTAGCTTTATTCCAATACATTGAAGGTTGGTACAACCGCAAAAGAATTCACGGTAGTATTGATTATAAAACACCACAAGAGATGGAAGATTTATATACTTGTGCTGGATAACTAACGCTAACTAAATTCACTGTACCGGCTTTACGTGGAGAGGCGGGCATGATAGCCTTTCGTGGCAAGCCAGGAATGTTTTAAACGAGCTGGCTCCATGGCTTAGAAATCGTGCCCGCAGAGGCTCCGTGTCAAGCCCTGACAGTTTAATATAAATCATGTTCAAAGAACAATTAAAAACTTAACTTATTCGTGTCCAAAAGATTGACGTAGATCCAATTTCTCCATTTTTCCTAAGTCTTATTTTTAAAGGATTTAAGCTTTCTTTGAATCTCTCACGACTGAAGTCACGAATATTCTCGACTATTTGATAAAATCTTTAATTTGCTCACTCAAAGCTCGATTTTCGAATTTCAAATTATTAATTTTTTTATATGAATTTTCTATATATTATCAAAGCATGAAAATCAGCTGTTATTGCTACAAGTTTAGAAAGTTTGATAACCTATTCCCTTGGAATCAAAAAAACAACCTGATCAGGTCGTTTTTTAATTATTATTACTGTTCAATTTAATTGCGTTAATCAAAAATAAAGGACTTGCAACTTGATAAAACGAAACTTCAATGAATGACAATCTCTCAAATATATTTAACCAATCAATTTAATCGATTGTTCTCACTATAAAAGGCTCGAAAAGTGACAGAAGCTGATATGCCAGCTGTCGCTGTTTCCTGAAAAGTTAATTGATCAATTTCAACCACCCGTATGAGATCATTTAATTCTGAAATAAATAGTTCAAAGTCGGCAAAGATTTCAGTGCTAAAATGAATTTGATAACGAATATTCGCTATATCATTTGGATAATAAGGTTGGTCGGTTGCTAATGAACCGTTTATCAATTCAACATGATGAATTGTAACATCCGATTGTTCTTCTAAATCATTAAGGAGTAACATGATTTGGTCAACATTTTTATCCGTCGGTAACTGCGAATGAATATTCTCTGCTTCTGTTTCTAAAGCATCCTTGGATAAACCTTCTAGGTGTGGTGAAGTCAATAACGTTTGTTGCTGTGCCAATGTCTCTTCTGATTTTTCAATTAACTGTCTTTCAGGCTCAAGCAAATAAAGCTGACCATAATACCAAATAGCGATTAAAAACAGAACCACAATAATGGATAATAGTGTGTAAGTTCGATTCCATTTAATCATCACTCGTCACCTCGCTAATTTGTTCACGATCAATATCTGCTTGAAGATTAATGACATAGTGCTGCTCAACCTGATCAATCAACTCAACCTCTATTAATTCAACCGAGGTAATAAACGGTAGGTTAAGAATGGCTCGATCTAATTTAGCGACACCCTCCAAGTCATCGAGTTGAACACTTAATTGAAGTCCCTCATCAAGCGAAAAGTCGTAGTTGTGAATATATAATGCTTCTGATTCAGGTAATAAATCTCGAATGGTTTCGTATAAAAACACCGTAGGATATTGCTGGTCTTTTAGCATTTCAAGTTCATTAGATAATTGGTTTACTTGTTTAGAAAAATATTGAATTTGCTCAAGTTCAGAAACTAGCGGTTGTTGTTCATCGATTTGTCTGAGGTTTTCCTGATATTGATTTGTTAAATGTTGGGACATGAATAACAAATAAGCACCGATCAGAACCATACCCATTAAGAAAGTACAAGCTAAAATTAGCAGACTATAATTCTTCTTCCGTTTCTCAAAGAAATTAATTTCTATCATGATAATAACCTCTCAATCTCAGAGCACTGCTGGTTATAGATCAAAATGCTCACCCCTTAATCCCAAACCATAAAGCGATGTATATTCAGGTGGTAAATCGTTTGGTAAGTCAATTTTTTTAACTGGTAAATCAAATCTGTCCTTTAATTGTTGCTCAAGAACTGCTTGCTTTGGAAAATCACCAGTCAATAAAATCTGATCAATTTGTCCTTTATCATTCATAATTGAATATTGATAAAAATCCATCAACCGCTCAATGGGGAGCAGCTGTTCCTCGATAAACTCTGCTAACGTTGGTGTTGACGAATGCCAAATCAATTCTTTTCCATCTTCACTTTTTTTCCAATCTTGTGGGGCAGAAGAAAAATCAATTTGTCGATTAAATTTTGGAATATGCTGATGAAAAACAGTTAATACCAACTCATACTTATTCCACTGAACCATTAAAAGATGCTCATCCTGATTAGGCAAATCCGCTTTTAAGTAAGCGCGATAGACCGTTAAATACGAAATATCAGCAATATCCGGCTGTAAAGCTAATTGTTCAAATAACTGATGAAATGGCTTTAATCGTTCAGAAGGATAAGCAAACAATAAAATGTTATTTTGTTCTTCTCCCTCTTCAAGTAAATAAAAATCGATAATTGGATCCTTAATGGGTAACCGAATGCTTCCTTCCAAATGAAGTTTGATATAAGAAATTGCTTCTTCTCTACTCAATTGCTTTGGAATCGATTCTTGTCTTATCGTTACAAAATTAGCTGGCACGATAAAGGATAGTTTTCGTCTTTTCCAATTCTTCTGTTTAATTAAATTTGTAAGTATTGAAGTCAATAATTCTAAATTAACTAACCGACCATCTTCAATAATTAATGAATCTAGGATTAATTCGCCATAATCTGATACTTGATTCACTTTACTATTAGACCAAGTGAGGTAGCGAATCGTTCGATCTGTAAATAAAATAAACACACGATCCTTTTTAAACAATTGCATAACATTCATCCTTTAGCTCAGTTAGATTTCTCTCTAAAAAAATAACGTCAAGTACCCATTCACGATCTGTTCACCGAAAAATAATACCGTTAGTGCCGCTAGACTAATATAGGGGCCAAAGGGGACTTTTGATTTTCGTGAAACTTTCTTTAGCATTAATAAAAGTAAATTAACGAATGCCCCATATAAAGTTGATAGGAAAAAGACCAGAAATATGTAAGGATAGCCAAAAACAATGCCTAATAAAGCAAAGTATTTCATATCGCCAGCACCCATTCCACCCTTGCTAGCAATAATAATTAAAAAAAGTAAGCCAAAGCCAATGGTTGCTCCTAAAAGAGAGGACCACCATGGAGTGAGTGGCACAACTATTCGCCCAATACTGAATAGGGGTAAGAAAAACAATAAAATTTTATTTGGTATAAGATAATATGTTTGATCAGTGACAATAATAATGACAGCTAAAGAAGCAACAAGTAAAGCAAGAATAAGCTCAATTGTCAGACCAAAGCGCCAATAACTGAGAGCAAATGATAAACCCGTCAGCGCTTCCATTAACGGATATATCTTTCGAATGGACTGTCCACATCCTCGACATTTTCCCCTCTGAAAAAGATAAGAAAAAATCGGAATCAATTCATACCAATTGAGCTGCTTTTGACAGCTTGGGCAATATGAACGATCGGATTTGAAAAATTGTTGTTTGGGTATGCGTAAACCGACCACATTATAAAAAGATCCAAAAATAGTTCCAAGGACAAAGAATAAACTATAGAAAATGATTTCCATAACAAACTCCTCATATAGTGAGAGACCCCTCACGGGGAGGAGCCTCAGTATAGACTTAACTTTAAATAATAATCTTATGAACCTGGATTAAACGCTAAATTACCATCATCATCTCTACTCACACTTCCTGATGGTAGATCGCCACCTTGGCGTTCGTCTAAATAGCCTTGTTCAAGAAGTGTATCCACATCAACAGGTAAACTATCTTCATGTTGTACCTCATAAAGCCTTGCTGCATCAATAATCATTGTAATTTCTGCCTCATCAGCATCATCTTCAGCCTTGTTAATAATACTTCCAATCGCCGGAATGGCAATCGCAACAATAATACCTAAGATAACAATCACTGCAAGGAGCTCGACTAAAGTAAAACCTTTTTCCCCTTTAAGCATTTTCTTGATTCTATTCATCATTTCCTCTTCCTCCTTAATATATTTATTAGTATTAAAGTTCCATCACTTTTGGTTCATTAAATATTAATAAAAAAAGACTCACAACATAAATAAACCATTATGATGCCAGCCGGTTGCACTACTAACTCGAACCCATCAAAGTGCCCACGTCAGATGAGTTTTCATCGTTTCTGAATTTTCTAATACTATTATACTATAAATACAAAAATTGTCTATCATTTTTGAAAATAATCTAATTTTTCCTTTAATTTTCATTATATACTTTCAAACAAAGAAAACATTGGAATAACAATTGCTAAGACAATTGCTCCTACAACAAATGATAGAAAAACAATCATCACTGGCTCGATTAATGCTTTTAATTTATCTGAGGCTTCTTCTAACTCCTGTTCATAAAAGGTAGCTACTTTCATCAGCATTTCATCTAACGAACCTGTTGCTTCACCAACTGCAATCATCTGGGTAATTAATTTTGGGAAAACCCAGTGTGTTTTCATTGGGGTAGCTAATGACTCCCCTTCTTCCAATGCCGTTTTACTATCGTTAAGTACCTTTTTGACCACACGGTTACTGATCACACGCTTTGTTATGTCAGTTGCTTGAATAATCGGAACAGAGCTATTTAATAACGAGCTTAAGGTTTGTGTCATTCTTGCTAGCACAGCCTTTTGAATAAAAGTACCGAAAATAGGTATTTTCAACTTCAATCGATCAAACAAGTAAGCAAAATGCTCTTTTTTGTTTAATGTTCTGACTAGCAAAACAATTAAAATTAATCCGCCAAGAATGCCCCACCAAAATTTTTGGAAAAAACCACTAATATTTAAAATAAGTTGAGTATAGGCTGGAATCTCTTGATCAAATGATAAAAACATATCTGTAAAAATAGGAACAATAAAAGTCAGTAAAAACATGGTGATCAGTAAAGCTAACACACCAATCACACTTGGATAGGTCAATGCTGTCTCGATTTTTTTCTTTAATTGATATTGTTTTTCGTAATAATTAGCCATTCTTTCCATGATTTCATCAAGTCGCCCACTTACCTCTCCGGCATTAATCATACTGACTAATAATTCCGGAAAAAACTTCGGATGATGTGCTAAAGCTTCTGATAATGCAATTCCTTCTTGTAAATCTTCCTTAATTTCCATTAATGCATGACTAAGCCGCTTACTATTGGATTGTTCAGCTAAAATATCCATTGAATCAACTAAGGAAATTCCGGCATCAATTAAGGTTGAGAATTGTCGTAAAAAAATGACGAAATCTTTATTTTTGATTGGACTTCCGATGTCTATTTCTCCATACAATACAGGATTGAGTTTTTTAATTTGATAAACAAATAAGTCCAATTGGTCCAACTCGGACAAGGCATCTTTTTCACTATGACTTTGCAGTTTCCCTTTTGTTGATTTCCCATCAGAAGTTCTGGCTTGATAAGCATATAAAGGCATAAATTTATCACCTCTTCTCAGCTAGATTGTGTTCGTTAAATAAGGTTCAGCATGTTTTTGACTAATTAATCCCTCTTTTACCTTTTGACGAATATCCATTTCCATCGTATGCATTCCCTGCTCTCTTGATGTTTGGAGGGCATTAAGGATTTGATGCATCTTCTCATTTCGAATTAAGTTTTTTATTGCAGAATTATTAATTAAAATTTCAGTACTTGCTATCCGCCCCCTTTGATCTGCTCTTGGGAATAATCGCTGTGAAATGATCGCTTCAAGTACATTCGCCAGTAAAATTCGAATTTGATCCTTTTGATGGGCAGGGAAAACATCGATAATCCGATCCATTGTCGATGATGTATCCTGAGTATGGAGAGTCCCTAAAACTAAATGCCCTGTTTCAGCAGCCGTTATCGCTGTTGAAATCGTATCTAAATCACGCATTTCACCGACCAAAATAACGTCGGGATCTTGTCTTAAACAAGCACGCAATCCCATTTGAAAGGAAGTTGTATCAAAGCCAACCTCTCTTTGGTCAATAATCGATTGATTATGTTTATGTAAATATTCAATCGGGTCTTCTAGCGTAATGATATGTCGATTCATATGCCGATTCATATAGTCAATCATCGCTGCAAGTGTTGTACTTTTACCACTACCCGTTGGTCCTGTCACGAGTACTAAGCCGTGTGGTTTTTTCGTAATATTTTTAAGAACCTCTGGTAAATCTAACTCATCCAACTGAGGAATCGTTCTCGGGATAACACGAAAAGCTAGTGAAATATTATTTCGTTGATAAAAAATATTTACCCTGAAACGAGAAACACCGGCAATTCCATGGGATAAATCAATTTCCCGTTCTTTCTCTAAACGTTCCCACAAACCATCTGTTAAAATCGAACGTGCAAGTTCTTGCGTATCCTCAGGTCTAATAACCTCTTCTTTATATGGGACCAATCTCCCGTCCATTCTAAAAATCGGAACCGAACCGACAGTAAGATGGATATCTGATGCATTTTTATCAAAGGCTGCTGTCAGTATATTTGTCAATCGATCCATCAGATTTACCTCCTATTTTTCAATGGCCACACGCATAACTTCTTCTAATGTCGTTAAACCCTGTTTAACTTTTTCTAAACCATCATCAAGTAAAAAGCGCATACCATGCTCTTCAACATAATGCTTAATTTCATTCATACTTGCTTGCTGGAGCATCATCTTTTTAATGTCGTCATCAATAATTAAAAGTTCATGAATCGCCATTCGTTCACGGTAACCCGTGCCACGGCAACTATCACACCCTGTACCCTCAGATACTTCTTCAATTTCTATTCCTCGTTTTTGAAAAATCTCCTGTTCTAATGGGGTCACTGGACGTGTTGTTCGACAATCCTTACAAATCTTTTTAATTAGACGCTGAGCCATCACACCTGTTAAAGAAGAAACAACAAGATAAGGCTCAATACCCATATCAAATAGACGTGGAATGGCATCAACGGCACTGTTGGTATGCAATGTACTAAAGACTAAGTGACCTGTTAATGAGGAACGAATCGCAATCTCTGCCGTTTCCTTATCACGAATCTCACCAACCATAATGATATTTGGGTCTTGCCGTAGAATTGAACGTAAACCCGTTGCAAAAGTTAAACCAACTCTTGCATTCACTTGCACCTGATTAACCCCTTCAAGCTGATACTCTACTGGATCTTCAACTGTAACTATATTGACATCCTCTTGATTTAATTCATTAATCGATCCATATAACGTTGTTGTTTTCCCTGAACCTGTCGGACCTGTTAAAAGAACAAGACCTGATGGACGCTTAATCACCTCTAAATATCGTTCTAATGTTTGCTTATTCAAATCTAACTCGGTTAGTTTTTTGAAAATATTAGTCAAATCAAGAATTCGAATCACGACTTTTTCACCAAAAACAGTCGGTAGTGTTGATACACGTAAATCGATCGGCTTAGCGTCAATCATCATTCGGATTCGACCATCTTGAGGCATTCGTGTTTCCGTTATGTTTAAATTAGCTAATATTTTTACCCGAGCAATTAGCGCATTCTGAATCCGTTTCGGTAAAGTTCGATCATTTCGCAGCATGCCATCGACTCGATAGCGGACAGATACCTTGCCTTCACTCGGATCCAAATGAACATCACTCGCTCTCAAAGTGACCCCTGTTTGAAGAATTTGATCTAAAATTCGAATCGCTGGTGCATCATCATGTTCACCCAATTCATCGAATGCTTCCATATCGTAATATTTATTGATCGCTTGTAAAATATCTTCTTTCGTTGCCATCACCGGCTTAACTTCAAAACCAGTCATCAGCTCTAGGTCATCAAGTGCAAAATAATCAAGTGGATCATTCATCGCAACCGTTAAAACATGCTCCTGTCTTTCAATCGGTAATAAGATATTTTCTCTTGCCACTTCCTTTGGAATCAACTCGATTAACTGTTGATCAATTGGAAACCGATAGAGCGAGACACTTGTGATATTTAACTGAATCTCTAACACTTCGATTAGTTGTTTCTCAGTTATATAACCTTGCTCGACTAATGCATCACCCAATTTTTGGCGATCCTTTTTCTGTTCAAGCACATGAAGAATCTCTTCTTCAGTAATAATCCCCGCTTCTTTTAATATATCACCCAGTTTTCGCTTATTTCGAATAGCCATCGTTTGCCTCCTATTTTACATGTCACCCAGTATTAGGGTGTGGTGTGAGTAAACCATCACCAGCCCCATTACCAGGCTCTGTCGGTTCATTCGGTACAGTTATTAAGTCAAACGGAAATTTAGACGTATCAACTTCTTTGTATTTTAAAATTGTGCCTCCGGTTATTTCTAGCGTTTCTCCAATAATGACACCTCGTGTTTCATTACCAGATAGATGAATATCAGCGTAAGGTGCAACAATAACTGAATCCATCGCCGCTCCATTTGCCACAGATACTTTTTCCCCGCCACTGACTAATAACCCCGATCTGCCACCACCGCCACCGAAAGTCACATCAGCATTTTTCACAAAAATATTTGCATTGATATCAACATTTGTAAAATTAATATCATTTGTACCTTCATAATATAAGGTTAATTGATCGATATCTCTATCACGATTAAAACTAGAATAAGAGCCAAATATAAGGTCATCTTTCACAAATATCGTTAAATTTCCAGAGCCGATAATTTCTATATGTCCATTCGATAAGTATAAGTGATCAAATACTAAGACACGATCTTGATGTCCTATATTAATTTTTAACGTATTATTTTGTCCAAATTTACCTTCATTAAAGTGATAATTTTGATCTAAAATTAGTTCGTAATTATCTGATATATACTCATCTATGTAAATATTACCATTTTTTATGACTTCCATTTTGTTTCCATCTGCATGTTTAATAGTGACATCGTCATGCTCTTCAAAGCTTGGTGCAGTCGGAAAATGATCAAAATACTGATATAACTTTTCCCAATCATATTCAAAGGCTATATCTGAAGTTTGGGGAGACGTCATATATGGTGGCACATCAAAAATAGCTTCAGTTGCTGTTGGGGGTAAATAAATACTTCCCGTTATTCGATTAGCGTCATTAGCATATTTCAAACGATTTTCCTCATCAGTGTCTAAATAAAGATCTCCCTCAATACTTCCACTGCCATATAAACTAACCTTATCTTTAACAATGGCCCCAACACCTTCTGGTAACGGCGGCATAACCCCTCCACCATTATCCTTTGGTGTCCAATTTACAGTGAACTCTTTAGTAACCACTCGATCCTGTTGTCCAATTTTACCTTCTGAAGTTATCTGATAATTCCTCGGGTTTTCACCATCCAATCGCTCAATAGTGATGACTGCTTCAGGTTGTTCATCAAAGTTTGCTTCAAAATTTTTATAGTGCGACCCATCGACCTCGTCAAATGCAGTTTCTATCCCTAAATAAAAATTATCTTGATTCACTTCATTTTCATATGTCGTGACAATAATGTCCTTAATTTCTGCATATGCCTGATTTACACCCGCTTCTGCAATATAGTAAGTTGATTGGTAATCGCGATCTGTTGCTGTTAGCTGAATATTAGCAAAGGTCATTGTTGCAATAGCAACACCTAAAATAGACAAAACCAAAAGGGTCATTAAAGCAAGGATTAAGCTGACTCCTGATTCATTATGAAAAATTGACTTTAATCTAAACATCTCGAGCTCACCTACCTTCTAAAATAAACAGCAGTCTCGATTGAAGACTGAGTGCCCCTTTTATTGGGTGTACTTTCAATCGAAATTTCGATCCCATCTTCTGTTAAATTAAATGTTAAGGCTTCAATGACAGTACTGATAGCTTGGTTATTTCGTAACAGTGTCGTTCCGTTATGTAAATAAACATTTGAACCAACCGTTAATTTTGTCTCTTCCAATAAAATATAATCTGCTGTAACAGACCGAAGATCCGTTGTGAGTTGACTTATGACTAGTCTAATTTCTCCCTGTTTATCAACTTCATCAATTTGATAATTAAATTGCCTTTGTCCAAATAGATGAGCAGACCCCATTAATATGATCAAAATGGATAAAATAGCTAATATACCTAACAATTCAACTAATGTTATACCTCGTTGATTTTTAATCATCGTTATCTCCTAATCGGTCAAAAAAGAATTTGGTCTCTAACTGCGCTTGTTGCTTATTATCTTGATCAAATATTTTAACTAACAATGTATATAAATCATCAATCGTTTCATTCGTATCATTTTCCACAGGTGAAATGTGTATCGTCATCTGGTAGCCCTCTTTAGACAGGGTAAATTCATCTATCAAACCAGTGGATAGATGATTATCTGATTGACTACTCAATTGTGAGATTAACTGATCATAATCATAATGATTCGATTGGTTATAAATCTCTTCAACCTGTTGTTGAGCTATGTACAAACCATCGATCATCTCTTCAGAAACACTAGTGGTTCGAGCAGAATGAATAAAAAAGGCTAGAAATGTGGTAACGATTATCGATAAAATGACAATGGAGCCTAATACCTCTACAAGTGTTAAACCCTCCTGATTATAAAGATATCTAAACTTTGTCATTTACTCACGTCCTTTTAGAGGGTGTTCAAAAAGCCCTCTGTTCTCGATACGCCATTTTAAACAGACTTTTTTGAGCACACACTTTTCTAAACAAAATAAAAAGTTACCAAACGAACACTATTAATCATCTTTATTTTTCTTGATGTAATAGAAGTGTGGTAACCATGATGAAATAATTTTTTAAATAGGAATTATTACCTGATTCATTTTCTTAATCTTTAGTATAATTCTTTTTCTTCTAAAGAGCAAGACAATTTACTTAATATATTTCCTAACTTTCCCAACAAAATCAAGTGAGCCAGCGACAAAAGTCACTTTTTTCTCTGTTTTTTCTTCAACTAATTGATCTAGTACTTCTTGCCAATGATCATTTTGTTTCTTGCTTGAATGATTTGATAATTCAAATAAGCGTTCCGCTTGTTCTGCGCGTTCATGTCCGAATGTAGTAAAAATAATTTGGTCAAAATGTGGCTCAAGTAATGTCAACATCTCTGCAATTGGTTTATCTTTGAAAGCGGCAAAAACTAAAGTTTTCTCAACTTCTTGATAATATTTTTCAACGGTGTTTACAAAAGCAGCGATACTTTCCTGATTGTGCGCGCCATCAATAATGATCACAGGATGATCACGAATTTGTTCAAAACGAGCAGGAAGATGGGCTTGACGAATACCTGCTTTGATTTGCTCATCTGTTATTTGAAAATTTAGCTCTTTTAAAATAGAACTCGCTTTAATCGCTAAAGCCGTGTTAAGAAATTGATGCTCACCCAATAACCGTAATCGTAAAGAAAGCATTTGAAAATCATCTTTATAATAAGGGCGATTTTCAATCCAGATGACTTGAAATGTATCCCCAAGCTGATCAAGTTTTGCCTTTTTTTCTAAAGCTACTTGTTTAATTATTGCAGTCGCTTGGTCTATCATCTGTCCAACAATCGCTGGTTTATGCGGTTTAATGATTCCTGCTTTATGTAAAGCTATTTCTTCAATTGTATTACCTAAATAGGCGATATGATCATAATCAATCGATGTAATGATTGCTACGATTGGCTCCAATAAATTCGTGGCATCTTCCAGCCCTCCCATTCCTGTTTCAACAACTGAAATATCCGTATGTTCAGCAAAGAATTTAAAAGCAATCGCCACGATTATTTCAAAATTACTTGCTGGATTATTAGCTTTGTTTAACAAATCTAATTCAGGTACTAATTGATTAGCATAAGCCAAATAAAGTTCATCTGAAATCGGTTGTCCATTCAACTGAATCATGGCTTGACGATTTGTTAAACTAGGGGATGTAAATGTACCGACTTGATAACCTGCTTCTACTAAGATCGAAGCTAAATAAGTAACTGTCGAACCTTTCCCATTTGTCCCGGCAACGTGAACAGCTGAGAGATCTGTTTCAGGATGTCCTACACTTTTTAATAAACGATCCATTCTTGCTAAGCCAGGTTTAATACCAATTTTCTCTCTATTTTCAAAGAAATTCTCTAGTGCTTGTATATTTGGAAACATAAACATTAGCTCCTTTTTGTTAGGATGTTGCTTAAATTGTACCGAAAATATGTTAGGTTGGGAAGTTAATTTAACATTTAATAGCTGAACCAGCGATAAGTTGTAATTAAAATCTATTAATGCTTCTTTATAACTTGAAGAAACTTTTATCGCTGAGGAAAAAATCATTTCACTGTTACTGTTTATTTGAAAAAGAGCCATCCAATTGTTTGGATAGCTCAAGTTCTGTTATTGCTTTAATTCTTGGATACGGGTAGCAACTTTTTCACGCTGTTCAAGGTATTCTTGTTCTTTTTGCTTCTCTAGTGCAACTACTTTTTCAGGTGCTTTTTTGACAAAATTGTCATTGCTTAATTTATTTTGCACACGTTCAACTTCTTTATTTAGCTTTTCTAATTCATTTTCGAGTCGAGCAATTTCTTTTTCATAATCAATTAATCCTGCTAATGGCAAGTAAAGCTCTGCACCTGTCACAACTGCTGACATGGATTTATCTGGTGCCGTTAGATCAGTGTCAATAAGCAAACTTTCTGTATGACAGAGGCGCTCAACATAGTGTTGATTTTGTTTTAATTGCTCCGCAATCGCTTGATCATTGGCTTTAATCACCAATTCAACAGGTTTCGACATTGGTGTATCAACTTCTGCCCGGATATGGCGTACCGCTCGAATAATCGCAACCAAACGCTTCATTTCTGTTGATGCTTGTTCATTTGAGAGTTCCTCATTGATTTGTGGCCAAGCAGCTTGTGTAATCGATTCACCTTGATGTGGCATGTGCTGCCAGATTTCCTCAGTTACAAATGGCATAAAGGGATGGAGCATCCGTAAGATTTGATCAAGCACATAAATAAGGATCGAACAGGTTAATTGCTTGGCTACTTCATCGTCTCCGTAAAGGGGAATTTTAGCCATTTCAATATACCAATCACAGAAGTCATCCCAAATAAAGCTGTATAGATAACGACCTACTTCACCGAAATCATAGCGTTCACTATGGCGATTCACTTGATCAATCGTTTCATTTAAACGCGTTAAAATCCATTGATCGGCAACGTTTTTTTCTGTGGAAAGATCAATGTCCTCATAAACCATGTCTTCAACGTTCATTAACACAAATCGTGCAGCATTCCAAATTTTATTAATAAAGTTCCAGGTGGACTCTACCTTTTCCCACTGAAAACGCAAATCTTGTCCTGGAGTTGAGCCTGTGGCTAGAAAATAGCGTAGTGAATCAGCCCCATATTTCTCAATCACATCCATTGGATCCACACCATTGTTTAATGATTTACTCATCTTTCTACCGTCTGCATCACGTACCAAGCCATGGATTAGAACATCTTTAAATGGACGCTCTCCAGTAAAATGCTTCGATTGAAAAATCATTCGTGCAACCCAGAAGGCAATAATATCATAACCCGTCACAAGTGCATTTGTTGGGAAATAGCGTTTAAATTCTTTGTCCTCTGTATCTGGCCAATTTAAGGTCGAAAACGGCCAAAGGGCGGATGAAAACCATGTATCTAATACATCCGTATCCTGCTCCCAATTTTCAAGGTCACTTGGCGCTTCTTTACCGACATAAATTTCTCCAGTTTGTTTATGGTACCAGGCTGGAATCCGATGTCCCCACCACAACTGTCTTGAAATACACCAATCACGAATATTTTCCATCCAACGTAAATAAGTGCCTTCAAAGCGCTCTGGTACAAAGTTTACTTTTTCAGCTTGATTATTTTGCAGAGCTAAAGCTTGATCGGCTAATGGCTGCATATGGACAAACCATTGTGTGGACAAATAAGGTTCCACGACAACACCACTACGCTCTGAATGTCCAACAGAATGGATATGTTCCTCTATTTTGAACAATGTACCCTCTGCTTGCAAATCTTCAACAATTTGTTTCCTGCATTCAAAACGATCGAGTCCTTCATATTTACTCGCATTTTCATTCATTGTTCCGTCTTCGTTCATGACGAGAACACGCTCTAACTGATGACGGTTACCAATTTCAAAGTCATTCGGGTCATGGGCAGGAGTGATTTTTACTGCACCTGAACCAAATTCCCTGTCAACATAGTCATCAGCAACGATTTCGAGTTCTCGACCGATAATCGGGAGAATGGCTTTCTTACCAATCAGGTGTTGGTATCTTTCATCTTTTGGATGAACAGCAATCGCTGTATCACCTAACATCGTTTCTGGTCGAGTGGTTGCAATTTCAATATGGCCTGAACCATCCTTCAATGGATATTTCATATGATAGAAATGACCTGTTACTTCTTCATGAATCACTTCAATATCTGATAGAGCTGTTTTAGTTGAAGGATCCCAGTTAATAATGTATTCACCACGATAAATTAACCCTTCTTGATAGAGTTTAATAAATACTTCCTGAACAGCTTCTGATAAGCCTTGATCAAGCGTAAAACGTTCTCTTGAGTAATCCAACCCTAAACCGAGCTTTTCCCATTGCTGGCGGATAAAATCAGCATAGGATTCTTTCCACTCCCAAGCTTTTTCAAGAAATTTTTCGCGCCCTAAATCATAACGGCTGATTCCTTCTTCCCGAAGTTTTCCTTCGACTTTCGCTTGAGTTGCAATACCCGCGTGGTCCATCCCCGGTAAATAGAGTACATCATAGCCTTGCATTCGCTTCATCCGTGTAATAATATCTTGAAGTGTTGTATCCCATGCATGACCAATGTGTAATTTCCCTGTCACATTCGGTGGCGGAATCACAACCGTATAGGGTTTTTTCTTGGAGTCACCCGTTGCTTCAAAAAATTTACCCTCTACCCAATATTGATAACGCCCTTCTTCAACAGCGTTCGAATCATATTTGGGTGGTAAATTGTGTTTATCCTCTGCCATAAAAATAGCCTCCTCATTTTTTATCATCAAAAAACCCAATTCATCCTTAATTAAAGGACGAATTGGGTTGATCATTCCGTGGTACCACCTTTGTTTATAGCACAAATGCTATACACTTCATTTCGTTTAACGGCGTCTAACCGGCTTAACCTACTGATTGATCAAATGTTCAGTTAAACAACATCCAAGGCTACCTTCTGAGACTAGGGACTTAGAAATCTTTCAGCCAATGATTTCCTCTCTAGAAGTATCGTCATCATACTCTTCCTCTTCATCGTCATTTATGTTATTCAGTTGCTTATCAATTATTTTATCCAATAAACACTATTAAAGTCAATATTCTTTTTCGAATCTTATACAATTACGGTCTGGATTATTCTCGGTTAATTGATAAAAAGTGTGGTACAACAGATGAATGCCTGCATATAATATAATCAATCAGCCTCAGCATAATTTTTTTGGGTAAGCTCGAGAGACGAGTAATTTCAGTACTCCCAAGTCTTTGTAGAAGTAAAACTAAAGATTACTTATACTATATCATTAATAATTCTTATCTTTTTAGATAGTGAAAAAATTAAGTATATTGCTTATGCCAAGTCCAGGACGTTCAGACGATAGCTGAAACTTCTCATTTAGCAGGAAGCTGACCTCTGACTGATCATAATATTCACCCCACCCACTACATATATTAGTGGCGGACTTCCGCTGAGCAAATGACGTAGGCTAATGAAAGGGTGACAAAATGTTCCGTAACAATCGATTCCGAATTCCTCCAGAGTTTCGAGAATACTTAGTCATTATTGAGCGCAGCCTCATACCTATCTGTGTCGTACAAATTGTGCGAACCGTTCTTTTCCCCTCAACACTAGATATGTTTTTACTTGCTGTTTTTATAGGTGTTTATATACTTTTATATCTTGATCTACTTTAAGACTCCCACACCAAAAGCCGCTAGCTCTATGTCTAACGGTTTGACGAGTGGGATTCTTATGTGCTTTACCATTCGCAGTCCATTTCTATTTTGAGCGATTAGCAAATTGTCTTCCTAACAGAAGCAACAGTAGACTAGAGCAATCGAATGTCAATTTACATTGTTTTCGAATGCCACTAAAGATTTTAGTAACCTCACTAAAATAAGCGAGGTTTTCCATTCAAGAAACTTATAAAAATAAATAAGCGTAGATAAAAAGGTACTGTTTTTTGACTTAATAATCCCATTTTAAGGTGAAGGAACTCACATAACAATATCATTAGCAAAGATAGTGCTGTTGCAAAATGTACATCTTGTGACAGCTCTTTTAATACTCACTAATCTTTTGCGCTACGTTTGGACAATGTAAAGAAGATAAGCTTTGCATTCGATCACGTAAAAACAGATCACATAAATCATCAAGCAGGATGGATTTTAGAATACAATTAAGGCACTTATTCCTGCACGATCAAAGAAATAAAAGATTTGATTGGCGATCGTCTAAGTCAAACGATGGCATTCGTCAGAAAAAAACTTGGCGATAAGCCAAGTTTTTCTAACCTTGCAAATACTTCATAACTTTCTTTAGTGCGACTACTCGCCCCATCGAAACCCATTGTTGCCCCGTGTTTATGGGTAGTTATCTATGATAGATTGTCTATTGCGGGAGATAAATAATTTGACCTTGATGAACAGATGTAACTTCTAATTGATTTGCCCTTTGTAATTTTGCTAAACTAATTTGATACTTTTCTGCGATTTGTTCCAAAGAATCTTCCTCTTGAACAATATACATCTTCAATTGTGAATATCTCTCATCTTCATCCGTATCTTGATCAAATAAACCAAGTAAATAAGTAGGCTGCTGAACTCGCTCTTCTTCCTGACTTGCTTTGGCTTCATTTATCGTTATGTTTTCTTTTTCAACCTCTTCAAACTCTTCAACTTCTTCTCTAATTTCTACTTGATCTAGAGCCTCTTCAATTAATTCCGGTTCTTCTCTTTGCTTAAAAGGTATCACTTTTTCTTCTACGATGTCAGGCTTTGTTTCAATGTCTTCTTTTTCATTTATTAATTCAGTCTCTTCTTCCTTCACTTTCACATCAAAGTGGATCCGTTGATCTTCAACTAACTCAAGTTCAGAATCTGTTTCAACTTCTGGTTCTATTGGTGTGTCTACTATATCAGTTTCTGTTTCACTTTCATTATTATATTCAAGTCCATCAATTTGCACAGTTGCTTCTAATTCTAATTTACGTGCATCAGGTATATAATAATCAAAGTGATCAATGCTGACCGTTAAATCTTCCAAATTTTTCACTCGTTCATGAGGAATCGAAATATCAATCGGAAAATGATGAAGAAATTCACAAATCCCCTCTTCATCACGCTCCACTCGTTTAAAATAACGAGATTGTACATCTTCGTAATCCTCCACTTCACTTTGATCATCAACAAAAACAGGTAGATACTCACCCGTCAAAGCAATAATACCTCGAACGACTACATGATCTGGGCGTGATTCAATTGAAATTTCAGGATCAAGTCCAATACCTAGCATTTCTGAGACGCCTTCATTTCTATGAAAAAATAACGTTTCAGTTAAATCAAATTGAAATGGCTTTACCTCTTTGTCTGTCATTAACTTTCCTCCTTTTAGAAAAACTCGTATTCTCTCGTCTTTTAAAAACAGTTCCATGGATGACCAACATCTTAAATAAATGCTGTGTAGTTTTAAGAAGTCCCACGCCGCTGGAATGACCTGCAACATGACGAGTATACTTGCACTAGTTTTTCTTATCCTTTGGACGTAAAAATTTTAGTAACTTCTACTCCGCTACTGAATTAAATTTCATGTTCCTAAACTACAACGATACACGTCCTCTATAACAAATATATGATTCTTAGCCTATATTATGCTTGAGGAAGCGAAGGAAATCTCCTATTTAAATGATCATGACCGCTTGATTGAATGGTATAATTCTGTCCTTAAGTGAAGCATATTTAATTAGGCAAATTTAAATCAATCTGATAAAATATAAAGAGATTACCAATGAAGATTTAATAAATGCTCTGAACTATATTAATTAAAGTTAGGTGACCTTGATGCGTAAGCAAAATTATTTAACTGCCTATATTCTAATTGGTGCCGGTTTATATTTCTTGTTACAGCAATGGCATATTCCATTTCTATCAAACTTCTCCACTTGGCCCACCCTTTTGATCTTACTTGGTGTTAGCTTGTTAATACATAGTTATTTAAGCCGTGATTATGATAAGCTTTTCCCAGGCGTTATTTTACTTGGGTTAGGCGTTCACTTCCATGCTGTAGCTATTTATCCCAATTGGGTTGAGCATTGGAGTATTTATGCGATTATTATTGGGCTAGCCTTTTTAATTCGATATCAGAAAACAAAAGTTGGTCTTTATCCAGGCTTAATCATACTTTTTATTGGCTTATTTATGTTGTTATCAATTACAAATAGTCAATTCTCACAATCCGTCCATCAATTCATAAGTTTATTAGAAAATTATTGGCCAATTGGCTTAATTGTGTTTGGGGTCTATCTATTATTCAAAAGAAAATAAGTGGCATGTTAAGCAACATCTACCAACCTTTTGCTCCCATAGAGAGATATGAAATTTCACAATTTTTTCGATGGGACGAGTAAAAGTAGATCCAATTTATGTAAAACAAATAACCGTACTAAAAATAGCCACAGAGCATTTACATCGTAAGAAAAACCTGGCTTATTACCCAGGCTTTATAGCGAAAGCCTGGGATTTTCTTATACTATCACCAGTAACATCTTAGGTTTTTAGACAGTGCAAGCATAAAACGAAATTTCAACCAGTGGGAGTTGGGCCTCAGGATGGAGGTCATGCATATGGTTCCGGTGGGGCGAGTAACCGCACTAAGGAAAACTACGAAGCTTTACACCGCAAGAATAAGTGGTTTTCTTATTCTAAGTCCCAGGAGGTGACGGTTTTAATCTGCATTCCCCTAGCTCCCACTAATTGTTAAGGAACACAAGCTAACATCTTCGCGTCCTGCGAAAACGCTTGTGTGACCAACCTCGTGTTGGCCCGAGTTTTTCGGACAGTTAGCTGTGATAAACGTCTTTCTTACTCTGAACCCTCAAGAAAAACATTCAACGAAATGAAAAACTTTAAGTTACAAATAAAAAACTCGTTTTGCTCAAAGAATGAACGCAAACGAGTTTTTCTAATTATTTTAAATATGATTCAATTACTTTCCAAGCTATATCCTTACCTTGGGCAGTTTCTGCTGAAAAAGGAATAATTTGATCATCAGCTTCTATTCGTAATTTTTCCCCAATCATTTTTAACTGTTTATTAACTTGTCCTTTTTTTATCTTATCTAATTTTGTTGCAATAATTAGCACCGGGATTTGATAATGCTTTAAAAAGTCATACATTGTCACATCATCCTCAGTGGGTTGGTGTCTAATATCGACAATTAATACCGCAGCTTTTAAGTTCTTACGATCTGAAAAATACGTTTCCATCATTTTGCCCCAAGCTTCTCGTTCCTTCTTCGATACTTTGGCATAGCCATAGCCAGGAACATCAACAAAATGAAAAAACTCATTGATAAGATAAAAGTTTAATGTTTGCGTTTTTCCTGGTTTTGAAGACGTTCGAGCTAATGCTTTTCGATTAATCATTTTATTAATAAAAGATGATTTACCGACATTTGAACGCCCTGCAAGAGCAATTTCCGGCAAGCCCTCTGCTGGATATTGCTTGGGTGAAACAGCACTAATCGTAATATCTGATTGTGTTACCTTCATTCTACACCTCCACGAGTGCGTACTCTAAAACTTGATCTAAATGACTGACAGCAATAAATGTGAGTGATTCTTGGACGCTTTTTGGAATGTCTACTAAATCCTTTTCATTATCTTTAGGTAAAATAATCGTTGTTAGTCCAGCACGATGAGCACTTAAAGTTTTTTCTTTTAAGCCACCAATCGGTAAAACACGGCCCCGTAATGTAATTTCTCCTGTCATACCGACTTCCTTTTTAACTGGTCGATTCGTTAAACTTGATACGAGTGCTGTTGCAATGGTAATTCCAGCTGAAGGTCCATCTTTTGGCGTTGCTCCTTCAGGAACATGAATATGAATATCATGCTTTTGATGAAAAGTTGGATCAATCGATAATTCCTCCGCCCTCGAACGAATATAGCTTAAAGCAGCATAAGCCGATTCCTTCATGACATCACCTAACTTACCAGTTAAGGATAGCTTTCCTTTGCCTGGGACAATACTCACTTCAATCGATAGCGTATCGCCCCCAGCTGCCGTATAAGCTAAACCCGTCGCTGTGCCAATTTGATCTTCTGTTTCCATCATACCATAACGATAAATTGGTTTGCCCAATATTTTTTCTAATTGCTTCTTTGTTACAACCACTCGTTTTTTTTGCTCTGAAACGTATATTTTCGTTGCTTTACGACAAATAGCAGCAATTTGACGCTCTAATTGTCGAACGCCAGCTTCACGGGAATAACGACGAATCAAATGGGTCAAGGCTTCATCACGAATTTGTAATTGACTTTTTCCTAATCCATGTGCTTTTAACTGTTTCGGAATTAAGTGTTCTTTTGCAATATGCTGTTTTTCCAACTCCGTGTAACCCGGAATTGAAATAATCTCCATTCGATCAAGTAACGGCCGTGGAATCGATTGTAGATTATTTGCTGTTCCGATAAACATAACATGACTCAAATCATACGTTTCTTCGATAAAATGATCGCTAAATTGATTATTTTGTTCTGGATCTAAAACCTCTAACATTGCAGACGCCGGATCCCCTCTAAAATCATTTGCCATCTTATCCATTTCATCTAATAGAATAACAGGATTGATTGTCCCTGCTTTTTTCATTCCTTGAATAATTCGACCAGGCATTGCACCTACATACGTTCGACGATGCCCTCTAATTTCCGCTTCATCTCGTACACCGCCCAAGGACATCCGAACAAAACGTCGGTTTATTGCCCGGGCAATAGACTTTGCCAATGATGTTTTTCCAACACCTGGTGGTCCAACTAAGCATAGAATGGGACCCCGCAGACTTTTTGTCAACTGCTGAACAGCTAAGTGTTCGAGCACACGTTCTTTCACCTTTTCTAAACCATAATGGTCTTCGTCTAAAATGAATTCTGCTTGATTAACATCCAAATGGTCTTCTGTCTCTTTTGTCCAAGGCAGTGAAATCAGCCAATCTAAATAGTTTCGAATGACTGAACTTTCTGCTGATGTCTGAGGGATACGCTCGTAGCGATTTAATTCTTTATAGGCAACATGTAAAATTCGCTCAGGCATATCACTTTGCTCAATTTTTTCTTGTAGATCAGCGATTTCACCTGTCTTGCCATCTTTATCGCCGAGTTCCTTTTGAATGGCTTTCATTTGTTCACGTAAGTAATATTCTTTTTGTGTTTGTTCGATTGATTTTTTCACTCGACGACCAATTTTTTGTTCAAGTTTGAGGACTTCCTGCTCATTTGAAATCAACTCAATCAATTGTTGGGCGCGCTCTTCTAAATTCGCCGTTTCTAATAAAAGCTGTTTAATGGATAATTTGAGTGGCAGATGCGAACTGATCACATCTGTTAATCTAGACAAATCATCAATATCCATAACACTTTCATATGTTTCTTTCGACAATTTAGCTGATAAGCCCACATATTTTTTAAATTGTTCAAGTAGCATTCGCATTAAGGCAGCATATTTAGTTTCATCTGAAATCAGTTGTTCAGTTAAAACTTCAACCTCAACAAACATATAAGGGGTTTGTTGAGCATAACGAATAACTTCTGCACGATTAATCCCCTCAATTAAAACCCGAATTGTTCCATTCGGTAATTTTAACATTTGTTTAACATAAGCCATCGTTCCTATTTCATATAAATCATCTTGCTTCGGCTCTTTAACCGCACTTTCCTTTTGAGAAACAAGCAATATTTTACGATCTTGCATCATAGCCATATCCAGAGCTTCGACTGAAGCTTTTCTTCCAATGTCTAAGTGCATTACAACTGCTGGGTAAACAACCAAGCCTCTTAGGGGAAGAAGGGGTAAGGATATTTGATTATCTTCATTCATAAAAATGACCTCCGTATATGTATCATGCCACAGCCGATAGTAATAATCCATTTTTTAAAAAATAAAGGTATGTTAGAAGAAGAAAATCCCTTGCTATTACAACAAGGGATTGTTAATCATGTAAATTAAGCACTTTCTTTTGGTTCTTCTTCCACGATTAGTGATCCGTCTTCTAACAGTAGTTTTGGACGGCCGTTATCAAGTTCAACGGTTTCTTTTGTAATAATACATCTTTTAATATCCGCACGTGAAGGCAATTCAAACATCACATCCAACATAATCGTTTCAATAATTGAACGTAAGCCACGGGCACCTGTCTTGCGCTCCATTGCCTTTTTAGCAATTGCTTTTAATGCATTATCTTCAAATTCTAACTCAACATCATCCATTTGGAATAAACGCTTATATTGTTTGACCAAAGCATTTTTTGGTTTCGTTAAAATGTCGATTAAGGCGTCTTGATCAAGTGGTTCTAAGCTACCGATTATAGGTAGACGTCCAATAAATTCAGGAATTAAACCAAATTTCAATAAATCTTCAGGCAATACTTTTTGCAACAATTGACCTTTATCTAACTGACTCGTTTCAGATTCAGCGTCAAAACCGATCACTTTCTTACCTAAACGGCCTTTGACAATTTGATCAATTCCATCAAATGCCCCACCCACGATAAACAAAATATTTGTTGTATCAATTTGAATAAACTCTTGATGTGGATGCTTACGACCACCTTGTGGTGGAACACTTGCTGTTGTCCCTTCAAGAATCTTCAATAAAGCTTGTTGAACCCCTTCACCAGAAACATCTCTCGTAATGGATGGATTTTCAGATTTACGGGCAACTTTATCGATTTCATCAATATAAATAATCCCTTTCTCAGCCTTCTCAACATCATAGTCAGCTGCTTGAATCAGTTTAAGAAGAATATTCTCAACATCTTCCCCAACATAACCTGCTTCTGTTAATGACGTTGCGTCTGCTATCGCAAAAGGAACATTTAAAATGCGCGCTAATGTTTGTGCGAGTAATGTCTTACCACTACCTGTCGGTCCAATCATAGCGATATTACTTTTCGCTAATTCAACATCATCTGCATGGTCCATCGCATTTATCCGTTTATAATGATTGTAAACCGCAACAGAAAGGTTTTTCTTAGCTTTATTTTGTCCAATAACATAATCATTTAGAATCTCTGCAATTTCCTGTGGTTTAGGTACATCTGTGAATTCAATTTCTTCTTCAATGCCTAATTCTTCTTCAACGATCTCAGCACAAAGCTCAATACATTCATCACATATATAAACACCAGGTCCAGCCACTAATTTACGGACTTGTTCCTGGCTTTTACCGCAAAAGGAACATTTAAGCTGACCTTTCTCTTCGTTAAATTTATACAAATTTCTTCACCCCTCTATATTAAACAAAACTTTGATAATGTTGTGTTTTAAAATAATCCCTTATTAAGAAAAAAACAACTTACACTTTGTTTCTCCCTATGGATTCATCATAACAAATAAAAAATCAGATGCAAAACAATAGCTCTTAGGCATACTTTTTTAGTGTTGCCAATTTGGCTAAACATTAAACAATTTAATGGAGTATATATATTATCATATGTATTTAAAAAAATGGTGGTGAAAGAGTTACTTTAGTCCCCCTTCACTTATGTAAAACATAATGATGAGAGAAAACAAGGCGAATAATGTACCACCTTGTTTCCTAATAACTATCTGTTTATTTAACTTTACTATTGTCTGCTAAGAAATCAATTGCTTTCTTAAACTTCAAATCCTCTTTTAACATATCTGTGTTTCCACCAAGCATTTGAGTCAACTGCTCAACTTCCATTTGATACATCTTAGCCATAGATTCCAACTCTTCATTAATATCTTCTTCAGTTATTTCAAGATTTTCTTCAGTAGCAATAGCTTCTAAGACCAGATTTGTTTTGACACGTTTAGCTGCATCCTCTTTCATCTGTTCTTTTAGAGCTTCCTCATCTTGACCTGAGAATTGAGAATACATTTCAAGTGTCATCCCTTGTTGCTGTAAACGTTGCTCAAATTCACGAAGCATACGATCTAATTCTGTCTCAATCATCACTTCTGGAATATCAATTTCAGTATTTTCAGAAGCTTGATTAATCAATGATTCACGTTTTTGATTTTCAGCATCTGTTTTCTTTTGCTCTTCTAAACGTTCTCTGGTTTTTTCTTTAAGTTCTGCTAATGATTCAACTCCATCATCAACATCCTTAGCAAATTCATCATCTAATTCAGGTAATTCCTTTGCTTTAATTTCATGAATTTTCACTTTAAAAGTTGCAACTTTTCCAGCAAGATCTTCTGCATGATAATCTTCAGGGAAAGTCACTTCTACTTCTGTTTCTGCAGCATTTTCTTTACCAATCAATTGCTCTTCAAAGCCAGGAATGAATGAACCAGAACCAATTTCTAGTGAATGATTTTCACCTGCTCCACCTTCAAAGGCTTCTCCATCAATAAAACCTTCAAAATCGATGACAACAGTGTCACCTTCTTCAACAGCTCCTTCTTCTTTCACAACTAATTCAGCTAATCTTTGCCGTTGGCTTTCAATGTCTTGATCAACATCTTCATCAGTTACCGTTACATCTTCTTCCTCTACTTCAAGACCTTTATATTCACCTAAGGTCACTTCAGGCTTGACCGTAACGTCTGCTGTAAAGATAAATGTTTTATTTTTTTCAATTTGCGTAATATCAACTTCAGGTTGGTCTACCGGTGAAATCTCTGTTTCATCAACCGCAGTTGAATAAGCTTCTGGTAGAATTATATCCACTGCATCTTGGTATAAAGACTCAACACCAAAGCGTTGCTCGAATAATCCTCTTGGTACCCTTCCTTTACGGAAACCTGGTAATTGCACATCTTTTACTACTTTTTTAAACGCTTCATCTAATGCAGCATTAAATTGTTCTGCATCTACTTCAACGGTTAGAGTTCCTTGATTACCTTCTTTTTTTTCCCATTTAGCCGTCATTCGTTTTCCCTCCATTTAAGTACATATATAACTTCTATTTGCCGTTCATTCATGATTCATTGATATTGGCACAAGACCGAACGCAAATTACAACCATTTCATTATAACACAAACATGCACCGTTTCAACATTTAGTATTCATAATCATGAATTTCTTAAATCAACTAAGTCAATAATTATTTAAATACTGATGCTACTCTTCCATGATCGAAAAATAGATCTTTTCAATTTCGATCATCTGATTCATCATGGTGGTAATTTTTTTCGAACCATCGTCTTCAGGGATTATATTTCTTTGTTCAAAAGAGGTCTGAACAATCGCTATAATAGCTTCTTTAATCACATTTAATTCTGACATTTCTGGTGACAGTGGATAAAGTACATAGAAATAACGATCAATCAATTGCTCAGCAAGCTGATAAAAGGTTGGATTTTCTTGTTCATAATTAGCCAACTCTTTTCTAAGGGCCTCTCTAAAAGGATGATCACTCATAAAAGGAAATGTGCTTGGATTAATCATAATTTCCGCGCCAAATTTGATCACTTTAAAGTCTTGATCAATTGATTTAGCCTGCAAAAGTCCTACAATCACTGTTTTTATCACTGGATGGACGTTTTCACTCTTGAGCATCTGCTCAAACAATTTTATGTATGGTACGATATCAGTATTTTGTAAATGATTGACTAAGTGCCATTGCGCTAAAGTATCATTAATTTCAAAAGCCTCAACTAGCTCACGTTTAGTAATTTTGGTTTCTTGTTCAATTTGCTCATCAACTAGGGGTTGATTAACATCATATAACTTTTCCAATTGACTTCTCAGTGCTGTTGGTATTTTTTTAGAGCTCAGGGCTTCTTCTAATAATTGCGCTACATCTTTATGTTTGTGAAATTGAAATAAGAATGTTGCATATACATTTATGTATGAAAAATAATTTTCATCTTTCTGTGCAATTAATTCCTCGCACATTTCTTCTGCTTCACGTTGTCTGCCTAATTCAATCAAACTCGTTAGTTTCCCTAAGACAACCTCTTGATCATTTACGCCATAATCAATCAACTGATCAAAAAAGGTTAAGGCTTTTTCATACTTTTTTTCTTGCATAGCGTAAAAAGCAGTTTGTTCGAGTTCTTGCCTCTGCTTAGGAAACAAAACAATATTATTATGTTGCTCGTTCATTCTACCCCCTCCTTTCTATCTCTATAAAATAATTTAGTCTTTGTTCATTATTTCCCCAAAATTAAGAATTCAAACCATTCTGCATCTTGAGTAATTAGACTAATTTCCCAATAAATAACTTGACGGTAGGTTTACTGACTGTAAAGCTAACATCAAACAAAGAGGCAGACAATATTCAATAAGTCATCATAAAAAATTTTTATTCTTTATCAGTCTACTTTATGACTTAATCACTTTTTTAAGGTGAAATATAATTATAAGCTAAAATGTCAAGTCTTCACAAATTGCTTAAATCCTAATCGATGTATGAACCAGAAATCATTGTAAATATTAACATAGAAACAAGCGAAAGGAGTTGAAAAAATGAATCCAGAACGTGCTCAGGAAATCGTGATGATTCCTGATATGATTAACGTCACTTTTGAAAATGAAAAAGTATATATTGAACACGTCGATCAAGATCAAAAATTGGCAACGATTCACCCATTAGATAATCCAGAAAAGAAAATAAGCGTACCCGTCAACAAGCTAGTGGAGCATTAATTAAATAGAGCTAAACTGTAAGAATGATCTAAGCTTATGATTAATCTTGATAGTTAAAATTAACCATCGATCCTCTACAGACAGTTAAATCATAGAGGACGATGGTTTGGTTAAAGTATGGTTTGCATTCTAAATAAACGTATAAAATAATATAATTGAATCAAAAAACTTAACATAGTCATCTGTTAATTACTAAAGTCAAAAGTAACTTCCAGATATGAAAACAAAAACCTCACAACTAGTGTAGTTGTAAGGCTTTACTAACGTCCCAGGAGAGATTCGAACTCCCGACCGACGGCTTAGAAGGCCGTTGCTCTATCCAGCTGAGCTACTGGGACATATTTGGAGCGGGTGAAGGGAATCGAACCCTCGTCATCAGCTTGGAAGGCTGAGGTTTTACCACTAAACTACACCCGCATTATTAATATTGAATTTTCTCTTATTATGTATATCACTCTGTCATGACCTTCAGAATTGGGATTATTCACAAATATTAGTGTTTCGGACAACTCGTCATCATTTCAATGATGTTAACGCTCATGACTGATATTTTACCATTAAACTACATTCACATTTTCTTTTTTATGATACATTCGAATTGCTTTCTTTTAACGGACAAGATTTATTATAGTCATTTTTAACAGGCTTGTCAATTATTTTTTGTAATATTCAGCTATGAAGAGTAAATCTATCAATAACCTGAGGTAAATTGGAAAATCAACTTATCCACATTTGTTATATTTTTCCAATTGGTATTCATGTTTTTTGAAGCTAAACGAACAGAATTCCTGTTATTTAGCTATTTTTTGTGGATAACTCATTTTTAACTTTTTTCTTATCACAACCTTTGCTATAATTTAATTACTAGGTAAACCTTACTTGAATAGGTTTCTCTAGGTCTATGAGGTCCTCTTCTGTTATTGTTTGAGTCTGGAATGCTCTTAACAGATTAGAGGCCTTTTTCTTTATCCTTTTCTTGTCTGTCTTCATGATTTTTGAACCCTTCTCAAAAAGTTGAACCAGTATGTCGGTTATTTGTGTTAGAAGATAGTGATTCTTCATCGCTTGATACTCATGACTGTTCGCGTGTTGAATGTAGTAGCGAATATTCTTTTGTGTATTGAATCCTTCATTTTCAATTTTCCAACGGCTTCTGCCTCCGTTAATGAGCCCCTTTGCGTTTTTCTTTTCTACGTTGATATTGGTCATATACGTAAATGTTTTTTTCTCCTTCTCCTTTTCTTCCGCAAATTCTAATACATTCACCGTTCGTTCGTTGTAAGATATGCCATTCACCCATGAAATCCCTTCATAAGTAGGGCTGTCTTTCCATACTTTCAGATTCTGAAATTCTCTCATGACTGATGGAATGCTTCCTTCTTTGAACCTGATCAAGTACTTCCATTTATTTATGTCGCATAGCTGAAAGACGTTTTCACATGCATATAGGCTGTCTGCGATCATACAAATTGGCAGCCGTTTAAATGTGTTTTTTAGCTTCTTCGCCATCCGGTAAAAAGCATTTCGTTCACAATCTTGTTTGTCTACATCTTCTGATTCGTTCTCAATAAATTCGGATGCTATACTGAAAACCATGTCTCCAACTACGAGCTTTGCTTCCAAAACATGATGCATATATATCGTCTTATTTTCTCCGGTTTCTTCGTTCTTATATGTCCGTTTCAAGCAATGCTCACAATGCTTTTCTCGAAAGGTGAACAGTCCGGTTCCATCTATGACGATTCCCCAATATTTACCGTCTATCCGATAATCATAAAAGCACTTCTTATGGAGGAGTTCTTTCACCATGTAAGTCCGAATGTTTTCAAGTTCCTTCATATCTAAGCGCGACAGGAAATCGTTCACCGTATCATAGTGTGGTAACTCTTTCAGGCTTTCTATTCCCAGCAGTTTTGATAGATTTTCTATACAGTTATCTGCATTAAATGCATCTGTCATTTCCCGCATCGACTCTAGACTCGCTGCATTTTTCATCATAACCATCATTAAAATAACATCTGGGTGATACGTAATATAGCTTGGATGCCTTGGATCTTTGACTTGTTTTAATTTCTTATTTAAATCCTTACAAAAATGATTCTGGATTTTCATGAACTCGAAAAAATACTTTTTATCCTTTTCTGCTTCTCGTTTTTCTTTTCTCGTTATCACGATTAAAAACCTCCTGTATATGCTGATATTATAGTAATTCTACCATGTTGTTATTACTTAATCAGCATATTTTTGGGAGGTATATCATTGAATTTATCTCGAAAAATTTTTACTCTTCATAGCTGTGTAATATTAGAATTAAAAAAAGAGAGCTAAATCTTATTTGGCTCTCTCTTTCCATTAATCTAAAAGCGTTGAAAAAGCTAAATCCTTTACCTCATTACCATTTAATTGATAGAAGTGGACATTATATTGTTTGCTGTCATCCCATTCCAAGATTGCATATGTTTCTTCGCGTCTTCCTCGTGGGAGTCGAATACTTCCAGGATTAATAACAAGTTTATTGTCAATCTGAGTAACTCCTGCAAGGTGGGAATGACCATAACAAATAATCTTGGCATGGAGCTCATCTGCACGGTATGTAATTGGTGTAAGCGTCATTTTTATATTATGCATATGTCCATGGGCAACCAAAAATGTTGTGCCCTTAACATCAAAAGTCAGCTCATCAGGAAACTCTGGATCATAATCTGTATTTCCAGCTACTCTTTGAAAATTTTTTATTTCCTTTTGATGATAATCAAGCTCTGAATCACCACAGTGAATCATTTGATCCACTTTACCTTGATAGCGATTCTTTAATATCGCCAATTCCTTCGACCAACCGTGACTATCACTAACAATTAAAACCTTTGGCATCTTAAAAACCTACCTTTTTCTGTAATTCTAACCATGTTGTCAATTCTTTTATGGCTTGACCACGATGACTGATCGCACTTTTATCCTCTTTTGATAATTGTGCCATCGTTCGATCATAACCAATTGGAATAAATATGGGGTCATAACCAAAACCATTTTCACCAATCGGTTGATTGGCAATATGCCCCTCACATGTTCCATACTTTACAATTGTTTCTTTTTCTGGAATAGCAAATGCAAGTGCACAGACAAATTGTGCGGTCCGATCTTCATATGTAACCCCTTCGAGTTCACTTAATACCTTTTGACAATTTTTTTGATCTTCCTTTTCCATACCCGCATAACGAGCAGAATAAACACCTGGACGACCATTTAAGTGATCAATGGATAAACCAGAATCATCTGCTAAAACAGGGATATTCATTTTTTTAGCAATGGTTTCTGCCTTAAGGATAGCATTTTCAGCAAAGGTTTCTCCTGTTTCCTCAATATCATCAATGGGTGATTCCAAATCCAGTAGAGATATAACTTCAATTTGATCTTTATTAAATATTGTTCTAAAATCTTCAACTTTTCCTTGATTTTTTGTTGCGATTAAAATTTTTTTCATCAATTAGTCCTCTTTTTTTGCTAATAATTCTGCAAGATCCTTTAATGCTTCTTTTTGTAAGTTAAAAATCTGTTCAATGCCTTTTTCCGCTAATTGTAACATTTTATGCAATTGATCTAGTGAGAAGGTAGCCTCTTCACCTGTTCCTTGTACTTCAACAAATTCCTTTTCACCTGTCATGACAATATTCATATCTACATTTGCTTCTGAATCTTCAACATACTCTAGATCAAGGCATGCATTTCCATCTGGCATGATCCCAACAGAAATAGCTGCTAAATAATTTGTAATCGGCATTTCTTTAATGAGGTTTTTTTTGATTAATTTTCCTATAGCAAGAACCAGTGCGACGAAAGCTCCTGTAATGGCTGCTGTTCTAGTTCCACCATCTGCCTGAATGACATCACAATCAATCCAAATGGTTCGTTCTCCTATTTTATCCAAATCAACAATTGCTCTTAAAGCACGACCAATTAAACGTTGGATTTCCATCGTTCGACCAGACACTTTTCCTTTTGAGGATTCTCTAATATTCCGCTGCTCTGTCGCTCTTGGGAGCATAGCATATTCTGCTGTAATCCACCCTTTCCCTTGGCCACGTAAAAATGGTGGGACACGGTCCTCAATACTTGCGTTACAAATTACCTTTGTGTCACCCACTGTAATTAGAACGGAACCCTCTGCATGTTTGGTGAATTCTGTATTGATTGTAATAGGTCTTAATTCATCTAGCTTTCTATCGTTGGGTCTCATTTAATCTTCCTCCTTCTTTCAACATAATCGTAACATATTTTCTGCTCATTCGTTTAATTTCATTCCAATTTTTTAAAAATAAAAAAAAAGAAGCTGAAAATCAGCTTAAAGGCTTCCTGTTGGAACGAAAGAATCTCGGGTTACTGGTTCGCTATATGGTACACCGTGTTCATTAAATATTTGTTCCACATTTTCAACAGATATAGACACTCCAGAAATATCAGGTTGATCAGTTAGTGTAAGTACCAAGGTTTCAATCACTTCATCGGCTATATAAGCTTCATTTACATCAGCTAATATTTCTTCAGTAAACTCCATTGACAGCACGCCTTCACTTGATGTGTCGACCTCAAGTAATTTAACGTTAGGATTAAAGACATGAAGCAATTTAGATTCATAACTTGGTCCATTGAGGAGGGCTTCAACAATACTCTTATTGAGATCTTCCTCTACTTCAATATGCTGAGTAACAGGAACATAATAAATATTTGATTCGAGTTGTGTTGGATAATAGATTGTAACTGCTTGGCTGTTAATTAAATCAATGGCTTCAGTATCAATTATATTAATACCGTTTGCACGTGAGTAGCCATCTTGAAGTGGTGCACCATTAACAGGCATCGTGTTTTGTTCGAAGCCATTAATCCACAACTTTACTTTCTCTACATTATCAAATTGTGTTAGTGTATACGTCATGGCTTGAATGATTTGTTGCTCTTTTTCACCATCATATTCATTAAATTCCTCAGAGAGATCAACAATCATTGTTCCATCTTCCTCTAGATTTAATCCTAAAACTTCAGTTCCTGCAGGTAATACCGCCTCAAAACCACTCGGTAATAGATTTGTTACCGGACCATCTTCTACTAAATACTCTAAAACTTGTGTCGCTACCTCATCTGATTCTATTCTAGGTAATTCAACAGTTTGTGGAACGACAATGCCTTCCTTACTCAATAAGTAAAGTTGACGAGCAACAGTCTCAGCCGTTTGATCACCTTCTTCTAACTCACCAACATCCTCTTCTTTTTCTGTTTCATCAGCTTGATCTATTGGTGCATCGATATCTTCTAATACTTCCTCATCAGAAGAATTACATCCTACCAACATTATAAAACTAATAACTATCAATATACAGGGGCTTATTCTCCTCATTATGACTCGTCTATTCACCTTGTACCCTCCTCAGATGGTTTGTACTAATATATATACGAGCCCTTTGAAAAAATTAGACCTAGATGTATTAAAAAAACAAGTAGATTTAACTACTTGTCATTTTGTGTTTGTTCAATTGTAACTTGTTCAACATGTTGAACAGGGTGATCCATCCAATGATTCGCAATTTGTTCAAATAATATCGGAGAACCTGTTGTATAGAATTTATGATCAGGTATTCGATCTTCTTCGTAGGATAATTGTTGATAAGCTAAAATAGCACTCACTTCTCGAGCCGTTTCTTCTCCTGAAGAAATAATTTGTACATCCCTGCCGATCACTTTTTGAATTTCATCAGCAATTATCGGATAATGTGTGCAACCAAGAATTAACGTATCTAAATCTTGATGTCCTTGAAGAGGTTGTAATGATTCACGAACAATTTCTTCAACTACTTCTTTAGAGAAAGGACCGCTTTCAACGAGAGGAACGAATTTTGGACAGGCTTGATCGTAGATTGTTAAATCTGGTGCAATATGTTTTAAAGCCGTTGGATAAGCTTTATTATTTATTGTCCCTTCTGTACCAATCACGGCAATCGTATTTGTTTTTGTTACTTTAATAGCCGATCGAGCACCAGGTTGAATAACTCCAATCACCGGTATCAACAATTTCTCTCTTAATAAATCTAGTGTATAGGCTGTTGCTGTATTACATGCAATGACAAGTAACTTAATCTTTTTTTCCATTAAAAAGTCAACCATTTCGAGTGTGTATTGAATGACTTCATTTTCTGGTCGTGACCCGTAAGGACAACGAACGGTATCACCTAAATAAATTAATTGTTCTTTTGGTAATTGGCGCATTAATTCACGTGCAACTGTTAGACCTCCAACACCTGAATCAATAACGCCTATTGGTTGATCCAATTCAATCCCTCTTTTATATATTTTTAATTATTTTCTTGATCCCACTTCATCTTTTCTAATAAAAGTGCTAACACTTCGTGGAGCATATCTACTTTTTCAGTTGAAACATCAATTAGAATTGTGCGTAAATAGGCTTGCCTTTTCTCAATCACTTCATTAATAATCTCGCGACCTTCTGGTAGCAAATGAATTCTAACGACACGTCTATCATTACTGTCACGTTTTCGTTCGACTAACGTGTTTTTTACCATTCGATCAACTAAATCAGTTGTTGTACTAAAAGCTAAATTAATTTTATGAGATAATTCTCCAATTGTTAAATCTCCATCTTCTAGTAACCATTGTAAGGCAATAAACTGAGGCGCTGTAATTGAATAGTTTTTTAAAATCTCCCGTCCTTTATGTTTAATAATACCATTTATGTAACGGATATTTTTCTCAATCTCAGCAATTGGACGATCTTCTACATCGCTTCCCACCAGAAACCCCTCCCTTAATAGAATATCTCTTTGTATCATAACATATTTATCGAAATTAGGTATATTTATGTTTTAGAAAGCAGAGTCCAAATACATTTTGCCAGAATCAATAAAAGTAAAATTTTCTTTAACTTTGACAACAGCAAGGCATCTAGCACTATGAACATTGTATTGTTGTTGAATGGATTTTGAACCCATTATGTTCAGATAAAACCAGATGTGATTCTAGGTGGAGATAATGAGAAAGCTGGGCAAAGACTTAACGAAAGAATAGTGGATGTGCTAGGGAATTACGTTAATCTACATGACTTAGACTATACGGATTTTGATAGGAGATAGGACACCAATAAGCTAGATACATATCGGTTGAAAGGCATAAAGTAAGCCGCTAACAGATGTCAGCGACCCTATTCTAATAGAAACTCGGCAGGAGGTATGTCCTCAGCAGCATGACCTAGTGTCTCAGCCGCAAACTCGTAATGTTCTAGGAGTTCATTGAACGAGTCCACATCTCCTTCGGACATGGCGGAAACAGCTCCGTCATAGAACGTTGTGAGGCTACTGTTTGCAGACTCTATGCTGTAATGAACGCGAATCCACTCGTCGGAGAGATCGTCAACTTCAACATTTTGTTCGTAAAGATCAATTGCTTGTCGTGCGAGTTCCTCCGAAGATTGGAGATACTCAGAAGCCCTCTCTAAGTCTTGACTGTTTACTAAGACTTGACCGGCTTCTTGCACGTCTTCTCCACTCATTCTAATAAATTCCATATACTGGGATACGAGGGTTCGAATTTCTTCGGGTTTATCATTGGGTTCTTCGGTTGAGTCAGCATGTTCAAGATCGTTGCCTAAATCTTGATCATGCTCTTCTTGGATAACATCGTTCGCTACTGGATCTGTCACGGAATTATCGTTCAGTTTATATAAAAGAAAGATTATAAAGATTAAAATGCCGACTGTAACAATTATCTTTTCTATAAGGTTCAATTTTTTCCATTCTTTCATTCTAAAACTCCTTAAATAAATTAATTTAAAATAATTTCTAAGAAAGTGTGCCAAAGACCACCTGAGAATTTAATTATATATAGGAGAGGATAATTTGATAGAAAAACTAAAAAATTACTCGATGAAACATGGCGCTTTGGACTCGCACATGGCGGCGACGAATTGTTCGCTATGAGAACCACATTTTGTCTTACAAAAAACTGTGTAAACAAAGAACTGAGGATTAGGCAAACGTACCAAAGCGAAAGTATAGACGATATTCTCGATAACAATAAATCAACTACAACAACTATGTATTTAGTAGATTCTCAAGCAGTGTCTGAATATGAAAAATCGGAAACTGAGCACATTCAGCGGCAACTGATCACGGCGGGCGCTCATTTCCGATGAAGACGAATTAACGACGGCAATCGTTAAGACGTGGCTCTCGTCCGACGAACCTACGCTAAGAAGTGCCGGAAGAGAATTAGGTATACATCACTATTCAGTACGCAGAAAACTAAAGCAATTAACACGAAAATTCTCCGAAGACAAATTCGGAAAACTGGTGGACTATTTTTCTACGTAACTATCTATATACACATTATAACAATTAAGGGTGGAGCTGTCAATAAAGATGATAGCCTCACCAAGGAATCATTCAGAGTAATTCATCTTAAAGCGAATCAATTAATTAAAAGACAAGGAGTAAAACGATATGAAGATCGGAGAAATCGTCGCAGAAAACAGAACATTCTACCTAAGCAGTCATGCACGAGAACGAATCCGTCAACGACTTAATATCGAATCTGAAAGCACAAGTTTGGTTTGGATTATGGAATCTATTGCTAGTACCGTAAAGACGATCCCAGAAGGGATTACTACGAAGTATATTACAGAAGTATTCGAGATTATTTGTGAAGGTCCTAAGTTGATAACTGTTGTTCTATTGGACTCAAGTAATACGTATAAGAACTTGTTTAAGGGCGTTGTTACTAAAGAGTTTAATAGATTACTAACGATCAAGAAACGAGAACTAAAGAAAGCAGAAATTGCTGTGTGTGAGACGCAACTAAACTCCTTAAGGCTAAAAATCCGAACGTTGCCGAATCTATTCGGAAAAATTTAACTCAGAAAACAGACAAAAAAATGAATAAATGACGAAATGAAACAGATTGTTGTTGCCGCTAAGCAATATGGCGTAGAGGTTTGAAAATTGGACTTTGTCGAGACCTTAACCGCCTTGACCGTCCACAACAGCTTATCGACTGTCCCAAGTCACCCAAATAACGTTTCCCTGTTCCCTCTTACAGGACTCGTGGGGTCTCCGCCAAGCGGCGGTCGGTAGTTGTTGTGGGCGCAGATTGTCCGTGTCTTCCTGTTGTGATCTTAGAACGCCTCTTTACAATGCGGACCAGTCTAGGACGTGAGACTTGGAGGCAAAGCCGCGATCGGACCAGTCGTCCAATAGTGCGCACTACAAACATTTTAATGAATTAGCTATAAGGACATGCTTCGCCATAACTTTATATCCCACTATGTTCAGGTAAAACCGTTTATGTTTCTACGAAATAAACAACGTAGTTAAGTATATTCGATTATAACGTTTTTGTTGATTCCTCTTTTCTTTTTGCATAACTTAAAAAGATGCCGATTAATCAAAACCGGCATCTTTCATTAAAACGTGTTTGTATATATTTTTTTGTATTCGTACCTTATTCCACTATAATCAATTAGCAAATCGCTTTTTCGTACGTTTTTCAACAATACCCAAAATGAGATCTGCTATTATGGCAAGTGCAGCTGCTGGAACAGCACCAGCATAGATACGAATATCATTTTGAAAGCTGATTCCACTAATGATTTCTTTACCTAGTCCGCCACCACCAATGTAAGGTGCAATTGTTGCGACGGCGACAGCAATGACTGCTGCAACCCGAAGACCCGCCATAAGAAATGGAATAGATAAAGGGAACTCGACTTTCATGAGTAGCTGTAACGGCGTCATACCAATACCTTTGCCCGCTTCAGTCACACCACTCTCTACTTCCCTGATACCAACATACGTATTCCGAACAATTGGCAATAGTGAATACAGGAACAGGCCAATAACAACCGTCTGGAAACCAAGTCCAAAGTAAAGCAATAAAATAGCAAGCATCGCGATACTCGGAACTAATTGCAATATATTCACAAGTGATAGAATAACGGGAGCTAATTTTTCAACCTTAGCAGCAAGAATACCAAGTGGAATACCAACAATTAGCGCTAACGCAATGGCATAAACAACCATTAAAATATGCTCAATTGTTAAAGCAAATAGTTCTGATCCGTTGTCTGCCATATAACGACCAAGTTCTAAGATAAAATCCATGCTGAGAACCCCATTTTCTCTTTATTCATCTAGTAAACCTTCTTCAATTAGAAATTCACGTGCAACCTCTTCAGTAGACCGTCCCTCAAAATCAACTTGACGAATCATTTCAGACATTTGTTCTGTTTCCACTGTTTCAACTAAGTCTTCAAAAATTTGATTGACTTCTGGGTATTCTTCTAAAGTTTCATTTCGACCAACTAGAGAGGCATCAAACGGTGGGAAAAATTGTTCATCATCCTCTAAAGTACGTAGATTATACTCAGGAATCTGCGGGTCAACCGTATAAGCCATGACAAGATCCACTTCATCTCTAGCGATCGCTTCATACATCAGTGAAACTTCCATTCCTCTCGTATCGCCAAATTCAAAGCCATAAGTTTCAATAAAGGCACGATAACCATCATTATCACGTTCAAGCCAAGTTGTATCTGTCCCCAAGATTAGACTATCTGCATATGATTCCAGATCAGATACGTTAGTAATATTATTTTCTTCAGCAAAATCTTCATGAATAGCGAATGCATATTCATTGGTAAATCCTATGGTATCAAACCATGTTATATCATAGGCTTCGTCGAAAGATTGTTGGGCAATCTCAATTGTCTCTTGTGGATCCGTCGTGTATTCAATATCATCAAAGTAATTATTGTAGATTTCACCTGAGTATAATAAGGCAAAATCAAACTCTCCTCGATCCAAGGAAGCAATGACTTGTGGACTTGCTTGAATATCCTCAGTAATACTCACTTCATGATCCGTATTTTCTTCAACTAATATTTTAACAAGCTGGCCAGCGATCTTAGGGTCAGTATAGGTTTGGGCACCAAACTCAAATACCTCTCCACCTGCTGAAGACCCTCCACCACATGCGGTGATTATTAATAAACTAAATACTAGTAAACTCGTAAAAATAAGCTTTTTCATCACTAAATCATTCTCCTTTTCTAAATTAGGCTTTTGAAAGTTTTTTCTCTACTAATCCAAATAGTAAATCAGTGATTAAAGCAATCAATATCGCCATAAGCGTCCCCGTAAAAATCATATAGTTATTGTTCGACCCTATACCAGCGATCACTAAATCTCCTAGACCACCAGCACCAATAACAGCGGCTAATGTCGTCCAACTAATAATATAAACGGTTGTCGTACGAATGCCTGACATGATATATGGCAAAGCAATTGGCAATTCAACTTTGATTAAACGTTGGAACTTGTTATAGCCCATTCCTTTCGCCGCTTCAACAATACCCTGATCAATGGACTGAATGCCAGCATACGTGTTCCGGAGTAATGGTAATAAAGCATAAAGAAATAAAGCGACAACAGCGGGGGGAAAACCAATCCCTAATATTGGAATGAGCAAAGCAAACATGGCAATTGTCGGAATCGTCTGAAAAAAATTAGCAATATTAAAGATCACATTCTTTATGCGTTCACTTTTCAATCTTGTCATCCAAATCGCTAATGGTAAAGTCAATATAATCGCTAAGGAAACAGAAATGAAAGCGATCGCTAGATGCTCTAATAAATAAATTAAAATACTTTCATAACGAATGGACCAAAAATCCATATAATCAGTAAAAAAACTCATACCTCTACACCACTTTTAGCGCCAAATTTTTCATGAATCTTTTCTAAGAGTAGTTCCTGATCGAGAACACCGATAAATGTATCATCTGGCTCAATGATCGGTGCAATCGTATCTTTACTTGCGACAAATTTTTCTACTTCAGCTGAGCGTCGATAAGCAATAATATCTGGATTCACGAGCTCCGATAATGATTGATCTGATGCACGGATGGCATCATAGAGTGACGCAATGCCAAGATATTTATGATCGATATCCACGACAGGGAGTTGATCTTTTTTATGCTTGATCATAAGAGAGATTACATCATCAATGGACTGGTTAATTGTCACGGAAGGAAAGTTCTCATCAACAAAAGCTGTCATTGGCGGCAGTCCTTTGGCCTGTTCTAAACGTTCTACTCCAATAAATTCTTCCACAAATTCGTTTGCTGGTGCAGTTAAAAGCTCTTGAGGCGTTCCCTTTTGTACAACTTGCCCCTCACGCATTAAAATAATTTGATCGGCAATTTTAATCGCCTCATCCATATCATGCGTCACAAAGACAATGGTCTTTTGAATATTTTGTTGTAAGTTAACTAACTCATCTTGAAGTTGTTCACGACTAATTGGATCAAGCGCACTAAACGGCTCGTCCATTAAAATAATCTTTGGTTCTGCTGCTAATGCACGAATAACACCAATTCGTTGCTGTTGGCCACCACTCAATTCGTTTGGGTAACGCGTTTTATAAATCTCTGGATCTAGGTCAACCATTTTAAGTAACTCATCAACTTTTTGTTCAATACGAGCTTTATCCCACTTCAAAAGCTTTGGTACAGCAGCAACATTATCAAAGATCGTCATATGTGGAAAAAGCCCAATACTTTGGATCACATACCCCATTTGTCGGCGTAAATCAATCGGATTCATTTCGGTAATTCGCTGTCCATCAACGATTAGTTCACCTTCGGTATAATCAATCAAACGATTTAACAGCTTCATAGTTGTTGTTTTTCCACAACCACTTGGTCCAATCAGGACATTTATTTTTCCTTCTTCAAAAGTTAAATCGATTCCTTTTAAGGCCTGAAAACCATCCTCATACACTTTATTAATATTCTTTAATTCAATCAAAAGCTGTCCCTTCCTTCATTCGTTCTTTTTGCTATATTTAGCTTAACGAAAGTTGCCAAATAAACAAAGTACGATATAAGCGCTAATTGGTATAAACTTTATACAATATAAACTTTATAGAATGTATAAAGTCTATTTCCTTACAATTCATCCAATTTACTCCCGAATGCTCGCTCATTTGCAAGTTGAGCTATTTTTTTCCTATGCTACACTTAAATAAAAACTAGGAGAAGACTGATTTCAATGAAAAATGAAGAAAAGCTTGAACAGATAAAACATCGAATCAGTGAACAAATTGCAGAAAATATAAAGTCTTATGGATTTCCTGCAACAATTGGACGAGTGATTGCGGCCATTTATTATGAAGGTCGAGCCCTTGACTTGGATGAGCTTGCTCAAATCACTGATATGAGTAAAACTCGTATGAGTCAAGTTCTGCGTGAGATGGTGCATTATAATATCGCAGAAAAGGCTTTTGTTAAAGGTTCGCGAAAGGATCACTATATCGTCGAGGAAGATTATTATCAAACATTCATCTCCTTATTCACCACTAATTGGCATTCTGTTATTTTACGCAATCGTAAAATAATCGCACGTAACCGTCAGGATTTACAACATATAATTAATGATACAAGTGTAGCAGATGACATAAAAGAACAAGCCCAGTTTTATTTAAATGATTCAACAGAGTCTTTAGCTTATTATGATTGGATTGAGCGTCTTATTGAACTATTTGAATCACAGAAAATCTTCGAATTCATTCCTAAAAAAACAGGTTCGAATGGAAGTTAGCCATATTCCTAATGAATTTTTTTATTGGTAATCATGGTCGATACAATCGCACTAACATAAACCAATGCCATAAATAACAATACTGTAATTGAAGCAAATAATGCTTTTTAATAACACCAACTTTACAAAGTAAAGCTGAATCTACTCGCTGGACTTGGCAATTTTGCAGCGAAGCTAAACTATTTAAAGCAAAAGTGAAGATAGGGAAAGTCTTACGAGAAGCTGAAGAATTCATTAGATATATCATGATTAGTCTACTTGAACTCAGAAGATTATAAATGTCTTTGACTCTTGAGAAAGCATTTTATAGGCTGATCACCATTTAAGATAAAAAGTCTAAGTGCTACTGAGGAGCACTTAGACTTTTTATTAATATTTGATCTCCCTTCAACCTTCAAATTTAAAACGAAACTAATTATACAGGAACAGTGTACTGTGAGGGTAGCGTTAATTGCACTCCCCAGTCCAGCCCCATCAAAAAGACCTGTGAAAGCAATTGCGTGAACAACACCCTGTTGCCCCAAGAGTTACGGACAGCTACATAGGATAAACTATAAATTAATCATCAAGTTACACTTATCAAAAGATCGAGAATATTCATGAGTTTAGTCATAAAGAGTTCAGAGTGTTATCCTCAGTGATTATGACCGTGATATCATGATTAATTTTAATCTCTCATCCCTCCTGCTTCTCGAGAAGTCATGGCGCCTTGTCCAGCATTTATGTCTTTTTGAATTTCCTGTTTTACCTTATTAGGATCAGTTCCAGCTGATCTTGATTTCTTACTAGAAGCTAAACCCTTTTTAGTTTGGCTACTTTTTCCCATACAAATTCTCCTTTAAATAGTTATTTAAAAATTATTATCACCTCATATGCACTCATTATGTATATTTTCGCCAGATGAAAAATAACCGACTTTCTAAAAAGAAAGTCGGTTTCTGCTAGAGCTTTAATTCCCCCATTCGTAATAGCTCTACTACAGCTTGTGCTCGCCCCTTTACACCCAGTTTTTGAATTGTGTTGGATATATGATTCCTTACTGTTTTTTGAGAAATGAATAATTCATCAGCGATATCCTTTGTTGTTTTATCTTGCACGAGTAATTCGAATACCTCTTTTTCACGTTTAGTTAATATTTGCTTCGGCTTATAGTCGTCATCTTTCAAATCTAGACCCCTCCTTGCTGTCGTTAAAGTTGCGGATTGAAAGGGTATTAATACATGTAGTCATGGTATTTTATGTTCTAATTTAGTTTCTGTGAAGATGATTGAATCGAGTTTCCTTTTTTATTTTTAAAATGATATTATTTGGGGTATTGATCAGTAATTAAATTAATTAAAATGATTGCAAACAATGACCAGTCAAGTGATAATATAGATATAGGTTTTAACTTAGAGGGGGGCACGTTCAATGCATAAAAACAAAAAACAAATAGAAAAAATTGTTGATCAGTTAGAAACTACAGGTACAGGTTATGATTTGTTAAGGTATGTAGCATTACCTGATTTACTCGGAAAAGATGCTCCAAAAATTTTATATGTAATGGGAAAAAATCTGGCACGTGAGCTATCTTTTCAGTCAATTGAAGAAATTGCTATATTTTTTTATAAAACAGGCTGGGGAACGCTGGAGCTTGTCAAAGAAAAGCGTTCTGAACATATTTTCAAATTACAAACAAGATCGATTTCTGAACGGTATCGTTTAGGTATTGAAACAGATTATCGTCTAGAATCAGGATTCTTAGCAGCAGCAATGGAACAAATCAATTCGTTTCATTGTGAATGTATCGAAGAAGAAAAACCTAAGAAAAATTATATCGAATTACGAGTTCAGCATTATCATTAAAATGTTAAAAAATTGGTCTTATTCTTTTCATTTTAGACTTATATAATATGAACTCAGAAGTGATTCTGAGACTGAAAATTCATATCCAATAATAAGAGGCTAGGACAAAACCAAGCTAAAAAAAGCTGTTACACAATAAAATTGATTGTGTAACAGCTTTTTTATCTGACTAGAAAGGCTATTATATGACTAAAGTAGACACTTCTCAAAAATGGCCCTTCTGCTATGATTCTGAGCATGGGATTGCTAGCTATGAAGATAAACTCGATAATCTTGACTAGCGTTTATCTCACTTTCATCTTTTAAAAGGAGCGACCCGCAATAAATGACTTGAATTAGATGCGATTGAGCATAGATCTTATCTTTTTCACATGGCATGAAAGTAACAGAAGAGACAAAAACTGTTGACTTTATATAGTTAGCCTCTAAAGGCTGAGATTTTCTTGATCTTCTAAATGTATTTGGATCTGCTTGGCAGTTGGCTCGGGTATCCCTAGACGTTTAATTGTTTCGATCGGTGCATTTTTAATTTCATTAATCGATTTAAAATGGGTCAATAATAACTTACGACGCTTTTCCCCAATACCGGGGATCTCATCAAGGATCGATTTAAAGGCACTTTTTCCTCGTAATTGACGATGAAAGCTAATCGCAAAACGATGGACTTCATCTTGAATTCGCTGAATAAGATAAAATTCCTGAGATTTTCGATCAAGATCAATCACAGTTGGTGGATCACCATATAGCAATTCACTTGTTTTGTGTCGATCATCTTTAGCTAGACCGCACAATGGAATATCAAGCCCTAATTCATCTTCTAAAACGCTAATTGCCGCTGACATTTGTCCTTTACTACCATCTACAAGTATTAAATCAGGCAAAGGTAAATCTTCTTTCAATACACGTGTATAACGCCTTCTAACAACCTCTCGCATGGTTTCATAATCATCAGGTCCCTTAACATCTCTTACCTTATATTTACGGTATTCCTTTTTATCTGGCTTTCCATCGATAAAAACAACCATTGCTGAAACTGGATCCGTTCCTTGAATATTTGAGTTATCAAACGCTTCGATTCGATGTGGTATTTCTATATTGAGTTGTTGACCAAGTCGCTCAATTGCCTTAATCGTTCGTTCTTCATCTCGTTCAATAAGCGAGAATTTTTCTTCCAAAGCAATTTCAGCGTTTTTCCCTGCCAGCTCGATGAGCTCTCTCCTTCTGCCACGATAAGGTATGGTAACGTCGACTTCAAGTAATTCTGATAATAACTGATAATCAATTGGAGCGGGTACAAGAACTTGCTTGGGTTTAATATGATTATGATGTAAATAAAATCGGCCAATAAAGCTGACAAACGTTTCCTCTGCATCAGTATAAAATGGAAAAATGGAAACATCGCGTTCAATTAATTTACCTTGACGAATGAAGAAAACTTGCACACACATCCAGCCTTTATTATAACTGTAATTAAAAACATCCCGATCAACTCGATCATTCAAGGCCATCGTTTGTCGTTCCATCAAGGCATCAATATGCTGGATTTGATCACGAAGTTCTTTTGCTCTTTCAAAATTCAAAACTTCACTTGCTTGCTGCATCTTCTCTTTTAAATCTTTTTTAATTGCCTGGTGTCCACCACCTAAAAAAGAAACGACATCATTAACAATTTTTTGATAGGTTTCGGGGGATGGTGGCTCATCTGCACAAGCTAAGCATTGACCTAAATGATAGTATAAACAATGGTCACCCGGTTTGTTATTACATTTTCTCAAAGGATAAATACGATCTAAAAGCTTCTTTGTTTCCCTTGCAGCCAATACATTTGGATAAGGCCCAAAATATTTTCCCTTATCCTTTAAAACTCTCCTCGTAATAACTAAACGGGGATGTCTTTCATGCGTTACTTTTAAATATGGATAGCTCTTATCATCTTTTAATAACACATTGTAGCGAGGGTCATATTTCTTAATTAAGTTCATTTCTAAAATAAGTGCTTCAATTTCTGAAGAAGTGACAACATATTCGAAATCAACAATCTCTTGAACAAGACGTTGGGTTTTTTGGTCATTCGCACCGGTAAAATAGGAGCGAACTCTATTTTTTAATTTTTTTGATTTTCCTACGTAAATTACCGTACCCTGCTTATCTTTCATCAAGTAGCACCCAGGTTGCGCTGGGAGAACGGCTAATTTTTCCTGAATGATATTTGACATCCACAACACTCCATTGCTATCTCTCATTAAATAATTAGCTCAATTATAACATATTCATTTTCATTACATTAAAAAAAGAAACCCTCCTTGGATTATGCTAATAATCAGAGGGCTTCTACTTTATTATAATAACCTACATTTGCATTGCAATTTTTAATAATTCATTTCGACCACACTACTTTATCCAGCCTCTGACACCATAGCTATTGCTCTAATCCATCCAGCACTCGCACCTTTAATTTTTACTGGAAAACACATAAATGTAAATCCTGTTGCTGGAATTTGATCTAAATTAGTTAGTTTTTCTATTTGACAATAGCCTTTTTCAATACCTGCAAAATGACCTTCCCAAATAATATCTTTATTACCTGTTTTCGAAAACTCTTCACTAATCAAGCCTAAAGGCCTATCCCAACTCCAAGCATCTGTTCCAACCGTTCTTATTCCCCTATCTAAAAGCCATAATGTCGCTTCTCGACCGAGACCGCAACCTGCTGTTAGGTATCTTTTAGTACCCCAATGTTTCGATGCTCCTGTATGGATGAGAACAATATCCTTTTCTTTTAATGTATAATTTATTTCCTCCAATTTTTCGATTAAATCCTTAGAAGTAACTAAATATCCATCTGGCTTATCAGTCATATCAATTACAACACCGTTTCCAATAAACCAATCTAAAGGAACTTCATCAATCGTCCAGGCTTTCTCACCATTATTCATTGTTGGATGGTAATGCCATGGAGCATCTATATGAGTCCCTGCATGCGTCGTTAACTGTACATTTTCTAATGACCAAGCTTTGCCATCAGGTAAATCTTCTTGTGTAGCATCTTTAAAAAAACTTAACATATAATCAACTTGATCATCATGATTACTATACTCTATTTTAGGTATCATTCCCGGTGGATCACTGGGTAAACTATCTTCTATCGCAACTGACAAATCTACTAACTTCATAATCTAGCACCGCCTTTTGTTAATTGAAATAGTTGCTCACTAATTTTTTTCCTAACTGTGTAATTTCAACTTCTCTTTTGAATAGACCTTTTTCTATCAAATAACCCTTTCTGACTAAATGCGAGATAACGCTAGACAGTTGTAACGAACCCATATTATTTTCTTTTGCATATACGCCCATTTCTTTCGGATTCTCATTAATTTGCTTTAAAAAATTCAAATGTTTTTGATCAACAAAAGCCCTCTCCATTTCTTTCTCTTGATCAGTTAAATAATTAAAAATAGAATAACCCTTTTCTGTTAAATGAAAAGTATAAAAGTTTGTCCAAGTTAACCCTTTTCTCTCGATATATCCTCCTTGATCTAATTTTTCAATAGAGGCATTTGTAACTTTTGAATCCACTTCCAGTCCATCTGTCAAGTTAGCCATATATTTATGACCTAATCGGATTAAATCTAGCACTTTTCGATCAAATTCATTTAGCTTAACTTCAATTCGATTAGCATTTGTTGCTTTGGGTTCCCAATTCTTTTCACCATAATATTTAGATTTAGAAAACAACGAGATCATTACTGAAACAATCAAGGTGACAAAAAACCCTACGATAGCCATGTGTGTATATTGATTAATATTAAATATATTTGTTAAATCTAGCACTGTTAATAATAACATCGTGGTAACACCGATGATCACTCCCCATTTAGCCCCTGTACTATTGAAACGTGGCCAAATGGCTCCGAGTAATAATAAAACAGCCGGAGGAACTAGCCAAGCATTTGCAAAAGCAAATAAATATACTGGTCCGCCTGGAAAAAAAGTCAGTAACCAAGTTAGAATGATGATGAATCCCATTATCCATTTACTAACTTTTAATGTCTTTTTCGGATCATTATCTTTATTAAATTGTTGATACACATCTCTGGTTGCAGTAGAAGTCGCCCCTAATGCACTTGTAGAAGATGTCGAAATAGATGCTGCTGCTGCAGAAATTATAAATAGTGAGCCTAATAGCGGTGTAATCACATTAGCGATCATTCCATAAGCTGATGTCTGATCAAACTCCCCACCCATAACGGTAAACAATTCAGGCGTATCAGCTCCTGCAAACAAGCCGATGAACGATAAAGGAATCATGAAAAAGATGATTAGATAAATTCCACCGTACGTAAAAGATTTTTTTGCTACTTTCTCATTTCGACAATTTGATAGTTTAATCCAATAATAATTATTACCCCAAACAAGCGCTGCCCCAAAATTCAGTATAAATGTGAGGGCGCTGGGGTACTTCCAACTAAGCATAGGTATCTGCTGACCGGATATTCCATTATTAATCCAGTCATGTCCATATCCCGTCCAATTATTAGCGATAAAGTCGATACCCCCAAATCTATGAAGTAACATTAGTAAGAAGATTGGAACTCCAATTGTTCCAATAGAAACCTGAATAAAATCAGTAAGAGTCGTTGCCCACATTCCACTAGATGTTGCAAAAAACAGAATAACCAAAAATGCAACACCTGTAATTGCCCATGTCGGCCATCCTGTATAGCCACCAACAATATTGGTTAATGAGACAATGTTATTTGCTAAAATACCTGTCATCCCAATAACAGAAGTAATCGCAACAAAGGTACGTACTTCTCGGCTATATCTCATTTCAAAATACTCTGGCAAGGTTTGTGCCCCACTCAGACGAGCAAATCTAGAAAAAATTAATCCATATAAAATTAATCCAAAACCTGCATAAAGAACACCCCAAGTTATTCCACCTCGTAATCCATATAAAACTGAAAATCCAGGTGCCAGTGTAATGGACGTTCCTGCAAAGCCTATCGCAATTACTCCTACCATATTGATTGGCGTGCTTATCTCACGCCCCGCTATAATAAAATCAGACGTTTCACTAACCCATCTTTTAGCATATTGCCCTACACCAATCAGTACAGCGATAAAAATGACTGCATAGATACTAATAATGACTCCTTGACTCATTTCTCATCACCTCTTGATATGATCTATTGTCTCTATTTACTGATAGATTTCTTTTGTCATTCTTCAAATTTCTATAGCTATGCTTTCTTTGTTAAATTCAAAAGTTGTCGTGCCTCTTCTGGGGTTGCAATTTCTTTTCCTAACTCACGAATTAATCTTTTAGCTTGTTCGACAAATTCAACATTACTCCTCGCAAGTTGACCTTTTTTAAGATAAACGTTATCCTCCATACCAACTCTTAAATGTCCACCTAATGCTAAAGTTGTCATCATAATAGGTACAGCCATTTTGCCAATACCAAAAGCACTCCATGTTGCATTTTCAGGAAGTAAACTTTTTAAGAATACTAGATTTTCTACGGTTGCTGCGATTCCGCCAGGGGCACCTAAAACAAATTGAAAATGTAGTGATCCTTCTGGAAGAAAACCTTTCTTTTGTAAATACAGTGCAGTATACAACATTCCAGCATCAAACACTTCTATTTCCGGCTTAACATTCACTTCCTGCATAGCTCTACCAAGCTGCTCTAAAAATTTTGGATGGTTCTCAAAAATTGTTTGATTTAGCCAATTCATTGTTCCTGCATCAAATGACGCCATTTCTGGCAACAACTTTTTGAATGGTTCAATTCTCTCGTCATAAGATAGTTTTTCTACTGAACCAGATGTTGTTAAATTTAAAACAATATCATCATTTTTTTCTCTTATTAAACCAACAGTTTCCATATATTTATTAATGTTCATAGATGCATTGCCACCGTCATCTCTCACATGAATATGTGCAATTGAAGCACCAGCTTCATATGCCAACTGAACTTCTTTTGCGATTTCTTCTGGATGTAAAGGGACAAAAGGTGTAGAATCTCTAGTTGTAACTGCTCCCGTGGTAGCTACTGTTAAAACAACTTTATTTTGTAATTTTTCATTCATAATATCTACCTCCAAAAATATTAAATTTCTATTGTTAACTCTGCTCCTGTGGCATTAATGACATCTTTTAATTCAAATGCTGGATTTAATTCAGTCAAAATCAATTGATTCTCTTTTACTTCAATAACGCCCATTTCTGTAACAATTAAATCTACAGCATTCTTAGCGGTTAAAGGCAATTGACATTCATTTAAAATTTTATGACTTCCTTTTGCCGTATGCTGCATCGCGACAATTACTTTTTTCGCTCCTACGACTAAATCCATTGCTCCACCCATGCCAGGTGCCATTTTTCCAGGGATCATATAATTAGCAATGTTCCCAAAACGATCTACTTCAAGTGCACCTAATACTGTAACGTCTACGTGGCCACCTCTAATCATTCCAAACGAAAGCGAACTATCAAAGAAAGCTCCATTTGGCATGATTGAAACAGGTTGACCTCCAGCATTTACAATTGAGCGCTCCATACTGTCTACAATTGGACTTAATCCAATAAAACCATTTTCAGATTGAAAGGCAACTTCAATTTCTCTTGGCACAAAATCAGCAACCTTAGTTGGTAAACCAATTCCCAAATTAACAATATCGCCATTCGTTAATTCCTGTGCGACTCTCTTAGCTATATAGTTTCTGATTTGTTCTCTATCCATTAATGTTCACCACCTTTCACAACATAATCGATGAACATCCCCGGCGTATCAACATTATTTGGATCCATATCACCTTCTTTAACAATATGACGTGCTTCTACTATCGTTACCTTAGAGGCTGTTGCCATCAGATGATTAAAGTTATTCTCAGAACCTTTATATTTTAAATTTCCATGCTCATCTGCTGTATCTGCAAAAATCAATGAGAAATCTGCTTTGAACGGTTTCTCCAGCAAATATTTTTCACCATCCACTTCAACTATCTGTTTGTCATCCTCAACTAATGTGCCAATCCCTGTTTTCGTTAATACTCCTCCTAATCCGAACCCCCCCGCTCTAATTTGTTCTATTAATGTACCTTGCGGGATTAAAGTCACTTCCATAGTTCCGTCGTACATTTGCTTACCCGTTTCTTTATTCGTACCAATATGTGAAGCATATAATTTTTTTATTTGTTTATTCTTAACCAATCGGCCATGAGCTAACTCTTCGGTTGCTGTATCGTTACTAATTAAAGTAATATCTTTAAGATTCCTTTCTACTAAATAGTTAATTAATTTATGAGGAGTTCCATTAACTAAAAAGCCCCCAATCATAATAGTTGCTCCATCCTTAATGTCTTTAAGAGCATCTTCTAATGTGACTACCTTCTTCATCTCAACTCTCCCTCTCTACAACTACAGCAACACCTTGCCCTCCACCTATACATAAGGTTGCTAATCCTCTTTGTGCTTTTTGCTTCTGCATTTCATGAATTAAAGTGACTAAAATTCGTGTACCACTCGCTCCTATAGGGTGACCTAAGGCAATCGCTCCACCGTTGACATTGACAATATCAGTATTAAAGTTCAACTCTCGAATAACACTTAATGCTTGTGAAGCAAACGCTTCATTTGCTTCAATTAAATCAATATCTTTAACTGCATACCCTGTTTTTCTTAATACATTTTTGGTAGCTGGAATTGGTCCTGTTCCCATGACCTCAGGTTCAACCCCTCCAGAAGCATAGCCTTTAAGAGTAACTAATATTTCCATTCCCAATGCTTCAGCCTTTTCTCGACTCATTAAAATAAGCACGGCAGCACCATCATTAATGCCTGAGGAATTCCCTGCTGTAACCGTCCCATTCTTCTCAAATACAGGTTTTAAATCGCTTAATAACTCGACTGTCATTCCGGCTCTTGGAAATTCATCAGTATCAACAATAATTGGATTCCCTTTACGTTGGGGAACAGTTATAGGTACAATTTCGTTTTTAAATTTTCCATCTTTAATAGCTTTTTCTGCTCGATTTTGGCTCATAGTTGCTAGTTTATCTTGTTCTTCCCGAGAGAAGTTATATTTTTTAGCAATATTTTCAGCTGTTACACCCATATGATAATTATTAAAGGCATCCATTAAACCATCAGAAAGCATTGAATCTACAAGTTCAGCATTTCCCATTTTCTTACCTTTTCGGCTCTCCATTAATACATGTGGCGATTGCGACATATTTTCAGTTCCCCCTGCAATAACAACATCATTATCTCCCACAAGAATTGACTGAGCCGCCAAAGTAACCGTTTTCAATCCTGAACCACACACTTTATTAACTGTAAAGGCAGGGGTTGTTTTTGGGATATCTGAATTGACCAAAACTTGTCTAGCTACATTTTGACCAAGTCCAGCACTGAGTACATTCCCAAAAATTAATTCATCTACCTCAGAAGGGGCTAATGAAATGCTGCTCATCGCCTCTTTAACTACGGTTGTTCCTAATTCAACAGCTGAAACATTATTAAAAGCTCCTAAAAAAGAACCTATTGGAGTTCTTAGAGCTTGAACAACTACAACTTCTCTCATTCCTATTCCTCCCACTCATAATATTTATTTTATTTAAATAGGGTAAGCGCTTACTTTTATATTTTAAAGCCATCTAAATATAATGTCTAAGACCATTATGTTATAATTGGTATAACTATTTTTCATACCTATAGTTTTTAAATTACAAATCTCTGTATCTCAAAGTGAAAATGAACATACAAATTAATAAAGATACGAGTGATTATTAATTTTCTAGACAAAGGGGCTTTATTACTATAAAGGAGGAATTTGTTAAGAAGTCACAACATATTGACTCCTAATTATTTAGTATTGATCCCCTTATTCAAAGGACAAAAGATCTTTAAATGATACATTAGATTCGCTGTACTAATACAATTCAAAAAGATAGTTAGCAAGCTAATCAAAATATTCAGAGGTGCAAAATGAAGATCAGGGAATTAAATTATATCGTTGTCATTATAGAAAATGGGTTTAACTTATCAAAAGCTTCAGATAAAATCCATATTTCGCAACCTGCTTTAAGTAAAAGCATTAAAACAATAGAACAAGAAAATGACATTTCAATTTTTGAAAGAGCAAAAGGTAGATTAGTAGGTTTGACAAATGCAGGAGAGATTCTTTATTCTTATGCTAAAAAAATTTTGGGGTTATATGATGATTTAATTAAAGACATTCGTGAGGAATCAGAGGTAATGAGAGGTTCAATTGAAATAGGTATCCCACCCCTAGTAAATTCGGTTGTTTTTCCCGAAGTATTACCAGAGTTATTTCGTTCAAACTCCAATATTTATTTTAAAATAACAGAATTAGGTTCTCAAGAATTAAAAAAGGAATTTCTTGTGGAAGAAGTTCCTATCGCTATATTATTAGAACCGACTGACTTTCATAATGGTAGCATTGAAGAAGTGAATATTGCTAACGCTGAAATGGCAGCTTTTATGAGTCAAAATAATCCATTAGCAACCAAAACCATTTTAACGTGGAAGGACTTTGAGAACACGTCTATCTCAATGTTTACCGATTCATTTATGATTTATCATCAGGTTAAAAATAAATTGGATCAGCAAAACTTAAAATATAAGGTTGGTTTCCAATCTTCTACCTGGGATTTATTATTAAGTTCAACTAAGTATTCAAATTTGATTACTATTTTACCAACATCCGTTTCCCAAGTTGCGATCATGGATAACTTGCAGATGGTTCCAATAAAAAAACCTTTATACTGGCGCGTAAACATTTGTAGAAAAAAGAAATCTTATTATAATAAAATCGAGGACTATGTTTTTAAATATCTAGTTAATTATTTTAACGAACACAACCTTACATAATTCTCCTTATTCAAATTCTTTAGATGACACTTTATCAAGGACAGCAAAATAAATAAGATCACATTTGCTCGTATAAGCAATGTGATCTTGTTTAATTATGCATGTTGATTAATGCGGGCTTCAAGAGCTTCTTTAGGTTGAAAACCAACCACTTGGTCAACAACTTCTCCATCTTTAAAAAAGAGTAGTGTTGGGATACTCATCACACCAAATTTCCCAGCCGTTTCTTGATTATCATCAACATTTAGTTTAACAATTTTTACTTTATCATTCATTTCATCTGCAAGTTCTTCTAAAATGGGTCCAATCATTTTACATGGACCACACCAAGGCGCCCAAAAGTCTGCTAGAACTAAACCTGAACCCGTATCTTTTGAAAAGCTTGCATCTGATGTATTGACAATTGCCATTCTAAATTCCTCCTCAAAAATATAGCTTTAACTTTCTTAGTTGCTAGTATACCACCTAGGGCATTCGATGGCTAGTAGTCTGCTCATCCGTAGTATTCCCACTGTTTAACCATTGATACAAGTGACTTTGACTCGAGTTTCACATCTACATCCTAGGTCATCAACCCACTTTTTATTTCAATTCAAAAATAGTTACCCCGCTTCCACCTTCGTTCATTCCTCCAGATTTTGTATTTAAAATCTGTCGATGTCGTTTGGCGAATTCTTGTACTCCTTTTCGTAAGGCACCTGTTCCTTTACCATGTATAATAGTCACACGCGGATAACCTGCCAAAATGGCATCATCAATATATTTTTCTAAATCTTGTAAGGCATCCTCGTAGCGTTCGCCCCGAAGATCTAATTCTGTTTTTACATGGTAATTAGAACCTTTCACCGTTGCAAGGGGTTGTTCAATAATTGGATTTTCTCGCTTAAGCAAGCGCAAATCCTTTTTCTTCACTTTCATTTTCATAACGCCTACCTGAACCTGAATGTCATTGTCATCAACGAGATCAATAATCGTTCCTGTTTGATTAAGTGACAACACCTTAACTTCATCACCCACTTCGAATGATTGATCTGAGTGACTTTGTTCAACTGACTTCGATTGTTCTTCTTTGCGTGCTAAGTCAGGCTGCGCCTGATCCAAGCGTTTTCTAGCTTCAATCCATTCATGTTCTTTTAAAGCCGTTTCATGTTTCATCTCACGAATCGAGGCAACAATATCCTCCGCTTCTTGACGAGCTTTTTCAAGAGCTTTTTGCGCCTTGTCTTCTGCCTTTTGATATAAAAGCTCTCGTTCTCGGTCAAATTTTTCCCATTCTTTTGCAAGTTGATCGCGTAAGGTTTCTGCTTCTAGTAATGTCTGTTCAGCATCATCATAGTTTTGTTCTGCTTGACGTCGTGCTGTATCCAGAGATTCAATCATATGTTCAACACTTTTAGTATCTGTCCCAATCAATTGTTTAGCTGCACCGATCAAATCATCTTCTAGTCCCAGTCTTCGGGATATTTCAAATGCATTACTTCGTCCGGGCACACCAATCAACAATCGATAGGTTGGCTGTAACGTTTGAACATCAAATTCAACCGAGGCATTGACTACACCCGCACGATTATAACCGTATGCCTTTAATTCTGGATAGTGTGTCGTTGCAATAATTCTAGCCTGTCTTTTGACCACATCATCTAAGATTGCCATCGCTAAGGCAGCTCCTTCTTGCGGATCAGTCCCAGCACCTAGCTCATCAAAGAGAACTAATGATTTATGATTGATTTGCTTCAAAATTTCAACAATATTGGTCATATGTGATGAAAATGTACTTAAACTTTGTTCGATCGATTGTTCATCACCAATATCAGCAAAAACTTCTTCAAATACGGCTAATCGACAACCATCTAAAGCGGGCACTTGTAGCCCGGATTGTGCCATTAGGGTACACAAGCCAACGAGTTTTAAAGTGACGGTTTTTCCGCCGGTATTCGGACCTGTAATAACAATGGCGTGATAGTCTTCACCCAACAAAATATCATTGGCAACAACCTCATCCTCATGTAGTAACGGGTGGCGCGCCTGTTTCATTTCAATAATTCCTTCATCATTCATTGCAGGCATAGCCGCCTTCATTGACTGCCCCAGTTTGGCACGGGCAAAGATAAAGTCTAAACTTGTCAATTGTTTAATATTAATCAAAAGATAGCTATGATTGTCTGCAATCTTTTCAGATAACTGTCGTAAAATGCGTTCAATTTCGGTTTTTTCTTCAACTTTAGCTTCAGACAAAACATTATTAATTTCAACGACAGCCTGTGGCTCCATAAAAAGTGTCTGCCCCGAAGAGGATTGGTCATGGACAATACCACCAACGGCTCCTCGATACTCTTGTTTAACAGGTAATACATAACGATCATTTCGAATCGTCACAATCGCATCCGAAAGCATTTTACTTTTTGATTTCGTATAGCTTTCTAATCGATCACGAATACGACTTTCACTGGTACGAATTTTTGTCCGAATTGAGCGGAGCTTGTTTGATGCACCGTCCATTACATGACCATGTGAATCAATACAATTTCTAATTTCTCGCTCTAAGTGATTCAGTGGCTCAATCTCTGCCACAAGTTCTCTAATCACTGGAATTGTTAATTCTTCATCATCAATGTTTTCGATAAAATGCCGCAACTGCTTACCACCATAAATCGTATCGGCAATTTGTAAGGACTCATGCGCATTCAAGGTACCGCCAATTTCCACACGCTTTAAACTCGGTTTGATATCTGTTATGCCACCAAATGGAACATGACCATAAAGTCGAATAATTTGACTGGCTTGGTCGGTTTCAACTTGTAATTGTTCAACAACTGCTAATTCAGTCTCAGGTTTAATCTGTCTAGCTCTTTCTTTACCTAGTGAAGAGGCAGCTTGATTAACTAATTGCTCAATAATTTTATCAAAATCTAAAATTTGATAAATCCGTTCATTCATTTTGATCACCTATTTTCTTTTTCGCTAAAGAAGGTTTGTAGTTTATCTAATGACCAAGTGTTGACGACTGTTTCAAGTCTTAACCAGCCGCGTCTTGCAACTTGAACACCTTCTCTCATAAAATTTAAGGTTTCTTTATTATGTGCATCCGTATTAATCGCTATTTTGATACCTTTTTCTTGTGCCTTCTTAACCCATTCAGCTGATAAATCAAATCTTTTGGGATTAGCATTTAACTCTAAGATCGTATTCGTTTCTTTCGCTTTATCCATTAACCGTTCTAAATTTACACGATAACCCTTACGCTTACCAATGATTCTTCCAGTCGGATGAGCAATCAGTTTTACAGATGGATTCTCCATCGCCTGAATTAAACGATTCATGATTTCTTCTTCTGATTGATTAAAGCTAGAATGAATCGCTCCGATTACAAAGTCCAATTCTTGCAAAAATTCATTGTCAAAATCTAAACGACCATCAGGTAAAATATCCATCTCAACACCTGTTAAAATCGTTATCTCAGGATATACCTGACGTAGCCGTTCAATTTCTACTCTTTGTTTACGAAGCCGTGTTTCATTAAGACCATTTGCCACTCGCAAAAATTTTGAATGGTCTGTGATTGCTATATATTCATATTTCTTTTCGAGAGCAAACTGAACCATTTCCTCGATCGATTGTGCACCATCACTCCAAGTGGTGTGCATGTGTAAATCACCTTTTATTTGATTTCCCGTGACAAGTGAGACATGATCTTCAAACGCCTCTATTTCCCCTTGGGCTTCTCGTAATACTGGTGGAATATAATTCAAACCAAAATGCTTGAAAAAGGCTGCTTCCGTTTCAAAGGTCGTTACTTTTCCTGATTCTAAATGTTCAACCCCATATTCACTTATCTTTTCGCCTTGTTGTTTAGCTCGCTTCCTTATCGCTACGTTGTGATCCTTAGATCCAGTAAAATGATGTAAGGTTGTTGGAAATTGCAGATCTGTTACAATGCGAAAATCAACTGAAACATCATATTTATCAGTAATTACAATCGATATTTTAGTCCCACCGGCAGAAATAACTTCCTTTATTCCAGATATAGCTAATAAAGCTTCTTTAACCACTTCTGGTTGCTCTGTTGCAATGATAAAATCAAGATCTTTAATCGTTTCACGCATTCTCCGCATACTTCCTGCAATAGAAAAGCGTTGAATTTCATCGATAGTTTCAAGATAAGCTTCAATTTTCTTTACTAATGGGAGCATATCATCAATAGGTAGCCGTTCTGGTCGAACGCCAGCTTCTTTAATCGCCTTCAATATGTTTTCTTCAGTTTTTTTGCCAAAACCTTTTAAAGCAGAAACTTCACCCATTTCACATGCTTTTTTTAAACTCGTTTGATCAACAACCCCCAGCTCTTGATAGAGTCGTGCTAGTTTTTTTCCACCTAAACTAGGCAAATCAAGGAGTGGAATTAATCCCTTTGGTACATCAGCTTCAAGTTCTAATAATATATTTGACACACCATCTTGAATATACTGGTAAATAATTTCAGCGGTTCCTTTACCAATTCCTTTTATTTTAGTAAAATCATCTATTTCACTTAAAGCCCGCTCATCTATTTCAAGTGCTTGAGCTGCTTTTCGATAAGCAGAGATTCGAAATGGATTTTCTCCTTTTAACTCTAAATAAGTAGCGATTTGCTCTAATAACTGAATAATATCTTTTTTATTAACCTTATTCATGTCCATTCCTCCATCTTTAGCTATCATTTTTAGAAATACCCATATTCGCTTGTTCATTACTTGCAAACAAATAGCCCGGTTTTTTCCATTTCAACATAACATGGGGAATTTTAGTCGACCATCCTTTGAATGTATCAATCTTCCCCATGAATATTTCAACTATGCCAAACCCAATGCTTAGATGAAATGCCCTGTTTTTCTAAAATTGAATGAAAAACCCTTGCATTCGTGATGACAAGGGTTAGCTGTTAATAATATGTTCAAACCATAGCGATTTAATCTGTTCGGAAAATACAGGGGTTTGTTCAATTATAAATCTAGCTATGCTTGAGCCTTCCAATAATGATTGAACTTGGCTGATTGGTAACAAAGAAGCGACAAATATGATAATAAATAAGATTAAATATTGTTCAATAAAACCAAATATGGCGCCTAGAACTCCATTAACCATATTTAAAATGGGGAGATCCGCAACGAAATCTAACATTGAACTAATAATACTCGTAATCACTTTTGTTCCAAAGAAAAGTATGGCGAAGGCAATCATATTATAATAAGCATTTTCAAGTAAGAGCGTTTCACTAAAAAATGCCCAATCTTCTGCCAACAGACGTGGATAAGGAATCAGCATTTCTAAATGAACTGCTAAACTGCTATAAAAGTAAACAGCAACAAAGAAAGCAATAAAAAATCCGATAAAGTGAAATACTTGCAAAATAAACCCTCGTTTTAGCCCGCGGAAGATCCCTAACACAAGTAATCCTAATATAATAATATCTAACATGATTCTATAAATCCTCTTTCTCTTCTATTTTTTTAAGTAACAGATCATAGTCATCTTTTAATTTCAAATAATCATTCACTGTATTAACAGCCGTTAGAACAGCTAGTCGTGTCGTATCTAAACTCTTATTTGCTTGATGAATTTCATTCATTTTGTCATCGACTATACTAGCAACCAGACGTGTATGATGAACATTTTCATCTCCAATAATTGTATACGTCTTTCCATATATATCAACGGTTGTCCGTGTTTTTTTCGTATGGGACACACTAATTCCCCCTTCTATTGAATCCTAATCTTTATCTTAACACGAACAACTTATTTAGGAAACTATTCTATTCAATGTTTATTTGATATAATAGAATCAAATTTCAATTGATTTGTTTCGATTTCTTACCATGAGACCATACTGTCAGTCAACACCAAATAATCTTTAAAAGGAGAGCTTATGGGACAAATTGTACGTCAAGTATCTGATCAAACTTTATTAAAAATGAAAGAAACTTACCAACCCATACTAAGAGCAACACCACCAGGAGCTCTTTTTTCTGCTAAAACAAATGATACGACTATTACAGCTTATAAATCGGGAAAAGTCCTTTTTCAAGGCAAAACACCAGAAATTGAAGCTGATAAATGGGACGGAGCAACCGTCAATAAAAAGCAAGCTCAAACCACAGCTAAATCTGAGCATAAATATCATCCTGAATCAAGTCTTTTTACTCGTTCATTAATTGGTTCTGATGAAGCTGGAACCGGTGATTATTTCGGACCCATAACAGTAACCGCCGCTTATGTTAAAAGTGACCAGATTGCTCTGCTCAAGGAACTCGGTGTCCGTGATTCAAAAAATTTATCAGACCAATCGATTCAAAATATTGCTCAACAAATTTTATTATTAGATATCCCATATTCTTTGATGATTCTACATAACCCCAAGTATAACCAACTGCAAAAAAAAGGTTGGACTCAGGGAAAAATGAAGACCATGTTACATGATGCTGCTATCAATAATCTGTTAGACAAAATCTCACCGGAAAAACCAGATGGTATCTTAATTGATCAGTTTTCTGAGCCTCATGTTTATATTAATCATTTAAAAAAAGAAAAGAAACAATTGCCTGAGTCGACTTATTTTATCACAAAAGCCGAAAGTCACTCGATTGCTGTTGCAACAGCTTCGATTATTGCACGAGCAAGTTTTGTTAAAGAAATGAAGCGGTTAAGTAAACAAGTTGGGTTAACTTTGCCAAAAGGAGCTTCAGCGAAGGTTGACCAAGCAGCTAGTTATCTTATCCGCAAAAATAGCGAAGCATTCTTACACAACATTGCAAAGGTACATTTCGCAAATACAAAGAAAGCAGCCGCCTATCTTATATAAGCGGTTGCTTTTTAACTTATCATCACTAATTTTTGGTAAAATAGTCTATTTTAAGGAATTTTTATTGTTTACGTCCAAAATTGTCACATTTTTAAAGAACAAGCAAACTAGTTGGATAAAATAGAAACAATAATAAAGCCAAGAATAATTATGATGATTAATAATCCAGTAGCTTTCCAACCAAAACTCCCCACTAGGTCAGCCAAGTTGCCACCGTGAATACTGCTGGAGGCATTTTTCAATTCTTCTTTTCTTTGACGCTCTCGCTTGGTCTCCGGTGTTTCACTCATATTCACAGCCCCTTATCTTTAGATAGTTATCGTACCACTGCTTAAACAATTCACCACTTATCCGCTCTTTTAAGCCGATTGAAGTAGAGGGTCTTCTGGCGGACATCTGATAAAATGAACCGTCAATCAGCAGGAGTTTCTCAACTAAGGCATCTTGGCTGAACCTATAAATCAAGTTCAGCGATTTGCAGTCAAGTTCGGCGAAATACAATCAAGTTCGCCGATTTGCAATCAAGTTAGCGGAAATACAATCAAGTTCAGCGATTTGCAGTCAAGTTTCGCGAAATACAATCAAGTTCGCCGATTTGCAATCAAGTTAGCGGAAATACAATCAAGTTCGCCGATTTGCAATCAAGTTTCGCAAAATACAATCAAGTTCGCCGATTTGCAATCAAGTTAGCGGAAATACAATCAAGTTCAGCGCTTTCCTTTTTGTTGACTCTTTTTTTATCAGAATAATCAATCTATTATTCATTATAAAGAGTGCCGATCAAGTGATTAGAACGGTGGGTGACGACTCCAGTGGGAACAAATGGTTTTGGCGCGACCAGTAACCGCACTAAGAAAACTACGAAAGCATTCACAAAGTTAGAAAAATTTGGCTTATCGCCAAGTCTTTATGGCGAATACCTTCGTTTGACTTAGACGATCGTCAATAAAATCTTTTATTTTTTGGATCGTGTAAGAATAAGTGCTTTTCTCATTCTGAGTCCCAAATCTTTTCGGTTGGATGAGTATCCGTAATCGCAGTTCCAATCCAAGTTTACTACAATATAGTTTAGAAAATGATAATAAAATCGTTCACTTAAAGTATAACACACCTTCGTCAAAAATAATTTGGTTTTAAAAAACGGCTAGCTCGGCAAAAATCTGTCAAGCTAGCCATAATTTATTTAAGCTCTTAATTCTGCATGATGCACCTGTTTAACTGCTGCCAAAATAGCTTGATAGGAGGCTTCTACTTCTTCATCTGTCAGTGTTCGTTCTGGATCAAAATAAAGGAGATTAAAAGCAAGTGATTTCTTACCTTCTGCTAAGTGCTCACCTTGATAAAGATCAAAGACATGAACATTTTGGAGCCAATCCCCAGCAGCTTCTTTAATCGTTACTTCTAAATCAGCTGCTGCCACAGTTTGATCAACAACAAGTGCGATATCACGCGTTATCGAAGGATAACGAGGAATTTTAGCAAAATTCGGTTCGTCATCATGAATCGCAAATAAATAATCTAAATCTAAATCAAAAACATAAGTGTCTTTTAAATCAAACTCTTTTTGAACAGTCGGATGAAGTTGACCGATAAAACCAACGGGAACTTCACCTATAAAAATTTGTGCCGTTCGACCAGGATGCATTTGTTTTATTTCAGTTTGGCGATATGACGGCTCCAAGCGCAAACGAGCAAATAAACCATCAATTATCCCCTTTAATAAATAAAAGTCTACCGATTTAATCTCTTGTTGCCATTGGTGTGCCAACCATTTCCCAGTAATCGCTCCACTTGCTCGGAGTTTTTCTTCTGGCTGTGATTGCAGCGTTTTTTCTTTTGAGACAAAAATACTCCCTATTTCATAGAAGCTAAGGTCTTGTTGTTTTCTTGCCACATTGTATGAAAATGCCGCTAGCATTTCTGGTAACATACTAAGCCGGAGCGTACTATGTTCCTCACTCATCGGTTTTGATAATTGTACCGGTTCTTCAGCTATTTGATCAATTTCAGGGCTGACAAGCATTTGAGAACGTTTCGTTGTTGTTAATGAATAAGTGATCGTCTCCATTAACCCTGCCCCTTCAAAATACTGCTTCACATAACGCTTTAACAATTGATTTTTCGTTAATTGCCCAGCCTGTTGACTACCTTGTGGAAGCGTAAAGGGTAGGTTGTCATAACCGTAAATACGCGCAACCTCCTCAAGCATATCTTCAAAAATTTGAAGATCTTGACGACGTGTTGGTATGGTTACAATAAATGTTTCACCAGCTTGTTCGTATTGAAAAGCTAATTTTTCAAAAATGAGTGCCATTTCCCCTGTCTCAATTTCTGTTCCAAGACGATCATTGATCTGCTTCACTGTGACAGTTAACTGTTTCTCAGATTTATCAAGGTGATCAAATTCACTGACACCACTTAAGACGGTTCCATTCGCGTATTTAGCTAATAATTCCGCCGCTCTTTGTCCAGCAGGCTTAACTCGATTGGGATCAATACCCTTTTCAAAACGTATGCTTGATTCGCTATGTAATTGATGATCTTTCGATCCAATTCGAACTCGTTTACCATCAAAGTAAGCTGCCTCAAGTAGTACAGTCGTCGTTTCTTCAGTCACTTCTGAATTAAGACCACCCATAACACCGGCTAGTGCAGTCGGTTCTTTACCATTTGTAATTACTAAATGCTCAGGTGATAAAGTTCGCACTTCATCGTCCAAAGTAACGATTGTTTCTTGCTCTTTCGCTCGTCGGACAACAATTTCATTTGAACCAAATTTTTCAAAGTCAAAGGCATGTAAAGGCTGACCATATTCTAGTAATACATAATTAGTAATGTCAACAACATTATTAATCGGTCGTATGCCTGCTGCAATCAAATAATTGCGCATCCAAAGTGGGGCAGGAGCAATTTCAACATTTTTAATAAGGAAAGCACCGTAATAAGGATTGTCATCCGCTGCTTCTACCTTGACAGTGACATGGTCGCTTGCTTTTTCATCGATCACATTTAAATCTTGTTCAGGTAAGGTTATTTTTTTATTTAAAATAGCTCCAACCTCGTAAGCGACCCCTAGCATGCTTAATGCATCTGCTCGATTTGGTGTTAAATCAAATTCAAGAATGGCATCAGCTAAATTTAAATAATCTGTTACATCAACACCCACTTCTACATCTGCAGGGAAAACATAAATTCCCTCTTGGATATCTTTAGGGACATACTCTTCAGCTACACCTAACTCTTGAAGTGAACAAATCATTCCTTGTGATTCCAAACCGCGAAGTTTGGCTTTCTTTATCTTAAAGTCACCTGGCAAAACAGCTCCTGGCTTTGCGACAGCTACCTTTTGTCCAGAAGCAACATTGGGTGCGCCACAAACAATTTGTAATGTTTCGTCACCTACTTCAACTTGACAAACTTTTAATTTATCAGCATTTGGGTGCTGTTCACAGGATATTACATAGCCAACAACTACGTTGGTACTTTTATCTGCTACATATGAGATGCCATCAACTTCTATTCCAGCCTTTGTTATCATACTTGCTAACTCTTCAGGTGTATGATTATCTAAATCAACATATTGTTTTAACCAATTTAATGAAACACGCATGTTTTTAACCCTCCTTAATTATGCTTGGTGATATTGCCCTAAAAAGCGTCGATCATTTGTATAAAATTGACGAATATCATCGATACCATATTTCAACATAGCAATTCGTTCTGGCCCCATACCAAAAGCAAATCCACTATAAACATCTGAATCATAGCCAGCCATTTCTAACACATTAGGATGAACCATGCCAGCACCAAGAATCTCAATCCAACCTGTTTGCTTACAAACTGAACAGCCTTTGCCATGACAGACCTTACATGAGATATCCATTTCAACAGACGGCTCTGTAAATGGAAAGAAGCTTGGACGCAAGCGAATTTCACGTTCGGCACCAAAGAATTGTTTAGCAAATTGATTAAGTACCCCTTTTAAATCGCTCATACGCACATTTTTATCGACGTATAGTCCTTCAACTTGAGTAAATTGGTGTGAATGAGTCGCATCATCCGTATCTCTGCGGTAAACTTTACCCGGACAAATCATTTTGAGCGGCTTACTTCCACGGTATTCGCCCATTGTCCGAGCTTGGACAGGTGACGTGTGTGTCCGCATCAGCAACTCTTCAGTAATATAAAAGGTATCTTGCATATCACGGGCAGGATGATCTTTCGGTAAGTTTAATGCTTCGAAATTATAATAATCCGTTTCAACCTCTGGTCCTTCCCTTACCTCAAAACCCATTCCAATGAATAAGTCTTCGATTTCTGTAACAAGACTGGTTAATAGATGCGGTCCTCCAACCTCAACAGGTCGACCAGGCAAGGTGACATCAATTGTTTCAGATTTCAACTGTTGATTTAAAACCGCTTCCTCTAAAACTTGCTTTTTCGCTTCAATCGCAATCGTAATTGCCTCACGAACCTTATTGGCAAGTTCACCAATCACTGGGCGCTCTTCCTTAGACAATTTACCCATACCACGTAGAACCTCTGTAATAGGTCCTTTTTTACCTAAGTATGAAACACGTACTTGTTGGAGATCAGCCAAAGAGTTTGCTTGTTCAACTTGTTCAAGTGCTTCCGTTTCTAACGCATGTAATTTCTCTTTCATTCAAAGTACCCCCTCATTTTTAAAATTTAAAAATTTTTTACAAAACCCTAATAAAATAAAACATGAAAAAGCCTCCATCCCTAAAAAAGGGACGAGGCTTAACGGTCGCGGTACCACCCTTGTTGGCAATAAAATTGCCCACTTCATTGTTTTAACGGATTGATTGATCCGGAACGTTCTTACTTGAGTTTATTGATCAAGGTCCCAAACGTCAGCTCCAGAGTGAAAATTCAGCTTTTTCCAATGCGTCTGCTTTCAGTCAAGACAGAACGTTCCTGTTTCATTGATTAAGTAAAAAAGCTTACTTGCTCTTTCTTTGCTTTTTAATATATGACTATTATTATAGAAAATTTACGGCGAGTTTGCAACTTAATTTGAAACAATTATTTTAACACGATGTTTTCTCGTAAAAATATATCATATTAATGAAACAAAAAAGTCAATTTAGGAATGATTTTTTGTTCCGCTTTAATTTTACCTAACTTGAAAGCTGTATATGATACATCATAATTCCAGCGGCTACACTTACATTTAATGATTCCGCTTGTCCATAAATTGGGATATGAGCTAAAACATCTGCTTGCTTTAATAATTCTGAATGAATGCCACTTCCTTCGTTACCAACCATTAACGCCATTTTATCCGAACTTCCAATGGTATTAATTGGGACTGCCTGTTCTAAAGTTGATGCACAGATAACGACACCATCGTTTTTCAACCGTGTAATCTCTGTTGAAAGATCCGACTGAACAATGGGTAAGTGAAAGATCGATCCTTGTGAAGATCGAATCAATTTATCATTGTATAAATCAACCGTCCCATCACCAAGAATAACTGCATCAAATCCCGCTGCATCCGCAGTTCTAATCATTGTTCCAACATTGCCAGGGTCTTGTATTGAATCAAGTAACAATAGACGATTTGTTAAATAACGGCCTGTTTCCTTTATTTTTACAATCGCTAGAATACCCTGTGGTGATTTCGTTTGAGCTAGATGAGCCAATACATTATGACTAACAAATTCTATTTTCTGACTGGATAAATCAAACGGCGGTTCAAATCCGGCTTCAATAATAACCGTTTCAATTTCCCAATCACTTGTTAAAGCTTCTTCTACAAGGTGCTCACCTTCTATAATAAAAAGTCCTTGTTCAAGACGGTATTTTCTTTGAGTTAACTTAGCCCAATTTTTAATCGATTGATTTTTTACTGAGGTGATCATTTCCTTCATCCTTTAATGTTATTCTTTTCACTATCATACATATCTGTCTTAAATTTGGTCAAACTAATTTTTATAAAAGGTTGTTCAAAAAGCTCGGTAAAAATCGCTGTGAATTTCTTCTTTGCACTTTTCATCCTCCTTTTTGAACATGCACTATAAAATATTATTTTATGCGAGGTGACGAAAGATGGATTTAAATTTAAGAAAAGCTATTTTAGCAAACGTTTCAGATAATAGTCAAGATGAATTAGAGGCAACGATTGTCGATGCAATTCAAAACGGCGAAGAGAAAATGTTACCCGGATTAGGTGTTTTATTTGAATTAATTTGGCAACAATCTGATCAAGAAAAGAAAAGTGCTATGCTTCAATTATTAGAACAAGGGGTTCAGCACGCAGGTGCATAAGTTTTTATCATTGCTAAAGCACGAGGTGATAAAATTGTTCCTCGTGCTTTACTCATCCCATTAAAACTCCTCATACTCGGCTGGATTTAAATTATTCAATCTGCCATCTGCTTTGCTCAGACTGTTAATTAATTCAATATCATTTGACTCGAGTTCAAAGTCAAAAATCGACATATTTTCAAGTTGTCGTTTGGGATTTGATGATCTAGGAATACTAATTGTCTTTAATTGATAGTGCCATCTTAAAATAATTTGTGCACTTGTTCGTTGATATTTGTCTGCTAAATCTTTAATGATTGGATGGTCAAACAGGTCTTTGCCAAGTGCCAGTGGACTCCATGACTCTGTCATCACACCATGTTCCTCATGCCATTGACGCTGCTCATATTGATTAAAATAGGGATGTAATTCAACCTGATTAACACTCGGCAGCACACCTGTCTCTTCTTTTAATCTTATCAAGTGTTCAGGCAAGAAATTACAAACGCCAACCGAGCGAATCAAGCCCCATTTTTTCGCATCAAGTAGAGCTTGCCAAGCTTCTACATAGACATCTTGATTTGGATTAGGCCAATGAATTAAATAAAGATCATAGTAATCTAAGTCAGCGCGATAGAGCGATTCTTGAATCGCCTGAACGGCTTGATCATATTGATGATAACGTCCAGGTAATTTTGAGGTAACGAATATGTCTTTTCGTGATACCGCACTTTGCTTAATCGCTCGACCAACAGCCCCTTCATTTTCATAATTATAGGCTGTATCAAGCAATCGATAACCTGTATTCAGTGCATTTCTGATGGCATCTTTTCCTCGAAAACCTTTCAAACGAGCCGTTCCAAATCCTATCATCGGAATTTCTACACCATCATTTAAATAAGTTGTTGGTATTTGAGTCATTGCAATCTCCTTTCTGAAAATTAACATTATACTGCTATTATACCTCTTTTTATGTGGACTCAAACTATCAGAAGCTAAAAACCACGTCCATTTACCTGCATGCAAAATGGATTAACTTAAAGCAAGAACCCCATCAAGTTTGACTTGAATTTGTTTTCTTAAATGATGGGTAATCATAATGACTGTCAAATTTTGGTGAGTGATTAACTTTTCTTCAATCTTTAAGGCACTTGCTTCATCTAGACTTGACGTCTCCACCTCTCGTTCATGATATGTTGAGTAACTTGTTTTCTCTAATCGCTTCGTTATATCTGATCGAATCGCTGTTGCCATCTTTTGAATCGTCCAACTGATGATAACGATTTGAATGTAGCTTAAGATCAGAAAAATACTGAATATGATTAACATACGCAAAAAAATGGGTCAAAATCAGAACAATTATTATAGCAACGCATAAAAAATTGGCTAGTAGGGAAAGACAATCCTGATTTTCAGGAATTAACCATCAACTTAGGTTTTTTCGGAGATGAGGATAGCTAAAACGAAGCTTAAATCATTGGTAATTCTCCCAGTAAAACATTTCTACGGAATTATTTAACAATTTCCCTGTTGCTAATTGTTGAGTCTTGTCTTAAAATAGGATATAGAAATATGGTACGGCAAGGAGCATAGTGATGGATATTCGTTTCTTACAACATTTAATGCAAACACAATCAATGCAAAATCTACGACCAACCAATCAGCGTCAATCAGCCAACTTATTTAATGACCTATACCTACAAAAGATGAACCAACCGGAAGGAATGTCGTTTGATACATCAATGACGATTCGAGAAATACTACATGGCAGACCTTCGATACTTGAACAAACATCTTCCATTACAACGCCGATTGAAACGAGCCTATCGACAGATTTAGAGACAATCATTCAAGAAGCAGCTGACACTTATCAAGTTGACGAGAAGTTAATCCGTTCTGTGATTAAAATGGAGTCTAATTTCAATCAACACGCCGTTAGTCATGCAGGTGCTCAAGGTTATATGCAGCTGATGCCTCAAACTGCAAGAGGATTAGGTGTAACCAATTCCTTCGATGCTAGACAAAATATTTTTGGCGGGACAAAATATTTACGTCAAATGCTCAATCGTTATAATGGAAATACTACATTAGCTATAGCGGCCTATAACGCGGGACCAGGAAATGTCGATAAATATAATGGCATTCCACCATTTAAGGAAACACAAAATTACGTTCGAAAAGTTATCAATCAATATCGATCTTAGCTTTAACAACTACATTTCATATGATTTTAAAAACTAGTCTTCACTCAAAGGTATGAGGAAAAGACTAGTTTTTTACAAATAACCGTCCATTAAAGCAAGTCCTCTTATCTCGATTACTTTTGAAATCGATAGCCTACGCCCCAAATCGTCTCAATAAACTGTGGAACAGATGGATCACGCTCAATCTTTTCCCGAATTTTTCGGATATGGACGGTTACTGTCGTATTGTCTCCAATAGCATCGTATCCCCAAATTTTTTCAAATAAATACTCTTTCGTGAATACAATATTGGGATTCGTTGCTAGAAAATATAACAAATCATATTCTTTCGCTGTCAGTATCTTTTCTTCTTTATCTATATATACACGCCGAGCACTCGAATCAATCCGCATATTTTTGATTTGAAGCAGATTGGTCATTACTTCCTGTTTATTAGTCAAGCGATTATATCTTGAGATATGTGCTTTTACTCTCGCAACTAATTCATTTGGGTTAAAAGGTTTTACAATATAATCATCTGCCCCACGATTGAATCCACGAATTTTATCAATATCTTCTTTTTTAGCTGTCACCATTAAAATGGGAATATCCATCACTTCACGAAGCCGCTCACATAATGCAAACCCATCAATTCCTGGTAGCATTAAATCCAATAAGATTAAATGATAGGTTTGCGTTTTAGCTAAGTGCAAACCCTCCTCGCCAGTCGTTGCAATATCACTAGTAAATCCGTTTATTTCTAAATAGTCTCGCTCCAGTTCTGCAATTGCTTTTTCATCTTCGATGATTAAAATATGTTGCATTTATGCCACCTTCTTCAGTGTAAAGTAAATACTTGTGCCCTCGCCTAACACACTCTTTGCCCAAATCCTTCCACCCTGTGCTTGAATAATTTTCTTCACAATTGATAAGCCAAGACCACTTCCACCTGTTGCTGAATTTCTAGAAACATCCGTCCGATAAAAACTATCGAAAATAAATGGCAGGTCCGTTTCACGAATGCCGCTACCATTGTCTTTCATTTCTACAATGACTTCATTTTTGCTAGTCTCAAGGCTTACTTGAATTTGTTTCTGGCTTTTGTTCATATATTTCATACTATTTTGGATAAGATTCATTACTACTCTTCTTAATTTCTCTCGATCCGCTTCAACAATGTATTGTTCCGCTTCTTTCACAAATAATGTTGCTTCACCTTGTTCTTTTTCTAGATAAAAAGCCATTTCCTCAATAAAATCAGCAAAAAAGGCATATAAATCTACTTTCTCCATTTGTAATGTTTCTCGTTGAAGGTCAAGCTTTGAATACAAAAATAATTCATCAATTAATCCATCCATATCATTTGCAGTACGATAAATCGTATCCATATAACGCTTCATTTTATCTGGGGTATTGGCAACACCGTCTTGAATCCCATTGACATAACCTTTTATTGATGTTAGTGGTGTCTTCAAGTCATGAGAAATTCTCGCGATCAATTCTTGTCGATTTGCTTCATATCTTCTTTGTGTTTCCTCTGCTCCTTTTAATTTCAGCCGCATCTCTTCAAATGTATTCGTAAGTTCGCCTAGTTCATCTTTTTTATCAGATTGAACACTATACTCTAAATCCCCTTCACTAATCCTTTTAGTGGCAGTAGATAATTTGGAGATTGGTTTAATAATACTTTTGGATACATAATAGGTCAATAATCCATTGGTCAGAATTAAGATGCATCCAATTGCTATAAAACGAAGCTTCATAAAATTCTCCATATTTGTTCCTTCCATATCTCCTTGGAAGACAACAAATAAAAGATAGCCAATCATTATTTCTACCACAAATAAAGAAATTATCGGAATAAGTATCATTGCGATATTAGATAGAATTAACCGTTTGCGAATAGACATGCGAGACATCCCCTTTTTCCTTCAATCATTTACCACAGATAATCCTTCACAAAACTTATACTGAAGGACATTCTATTTTAGTCTATCACGATTCTCACTTTAAGGAAATTCGCTTCAAAAAATAGATAAATGAAGTCATTATCCCCAGTACCATTCCAACAACAATTCCTGTTGTTACACTGCTTAAAATAGCATATATACGAATAATGCTAGTTGAAATCCCTTGCGGTAATCCACTTAAATTTCCACCTAACTGAATCGGTGTATCAAACGCCACATTCCATAAAATTTGATGGCCAATAGCTAGGAATATCCCATAAAATAAACCAACTACAACCAATGATAAAAAGGGTCTTTTCACATCCTTCCATACAATAAATCCAATCCATATCACCATTGGTACAAATACAAATAAATGATTTATAAAACTCCCCTCTTCTATCAGTGAAAAATCATGTAATAACACCCTAGGTATACCGAGTAAAGATAACAGCAGTAAAGACATAATGGAAATACCTAAATAACTTTCGATTTTTTGAATAGACAATAGAAACACTCCTCTTTTTTTCTTATCATAGAATTATAAGTCAAGGCAATTTTCAGATGAGTTGAAATTGTCCGATAACATCACTGGTATTGCATAGACTTTATTGATTGATGTCAAATTTGCCAAACAACCTAGAGAGAGCAAGCTAGAGCTTGCTCTGTCATGCATTCGCATGACATTCTCCTTGACATGAGCTTTATTTTTTTATGCAACGGCAATGCGATAACATGATAAATTTTATTTAACTTCCTTGTTTCGATAAAATACCATTGATGCCATTCCACCTAATACGACTCCCCAAATCATATTCGTCATAAACACACCAACAAGTACAATTGGGTTCGTTAGTGGACCTTGCAGTGCCCCATCTAAAATCACTGATAAAATAGCGTTCACTATCATTGCAAAAGCTGCATAACATGCTCCTGTCCAATCGATGTTTGAACTGGATGCGCCACATCTTTTTTTACAATAATCACAATCCAAACAATTGAAACAAGAGCAGTCATTGCAATACTTCCTACCGCTTCATTCCCAAATACGTGAATCCATCCGGTTATTTTCATCAATGGGCTTACTAGCGCCAAAACGGCTAGATTTAACATTAATTTTTTATCAATTTGTATCAATATAATCTTCTCCTTTTCTTATTTTCTTTTCTATAAAATGAATATACATCCGAGTTATTATCAATTTCTAACCAACTTCTTAAATTTTTATTAAATACATCAAAGCCTTTTAGTCATACTTGAAAAATAAATCTACAAGCAAAAAAAGAGAATATCCTCCCACGAAGATATTCTCTAAAGGTAGAACAATCAGTCTCTCTGATAAAACGCAAAAAACCTCTTGCATGCATCTAACATTGTACAAGAGGTTTTCTATTGTTTAATCAAATATGATTGGATGGACAGTTTCCTTATAATTTGTTTCCATTTGTCTGAATAATGTCTTGATAAAATTTAAAACTATCCTTTTTGATGCGTCTACCACTTCCATGCCCTGCATCATCTAAGTCAACATAAATCACACCATAACGCTTTGACATTTCGATTGTTCCACAGCTTACAATATCGATAATCCCCCACATTGTATAACCAATTAAGTCAACACCATCATGAATAGCTTCTTTCATCTGCTTAAAATGTTCACTTAAATAATTAATACGGTATGTGTCATGTACTTGATCATCTTCCAACTGATCCACTGCTCCAATACCATTCTCTGCTATAAATAAAGGGAGGTGATAGCGATCATACATATCATTAAGTGTAATCCGTAACCCAACCGGATCAATTTGCCAGCCCCATTCACTTGCCGTTAAATACGGATTCTTATTTCCAGATACGAGATTCCCGCTTGACTTTTCATATTGAGGATCAGTACTTGCAACCATTGACATATAATAGGAAAAAGATAAGAAGTCAACTGTATTCGTTTTTAAAATAGCTTCATCTCCTTCTTGCCATGGAATTTCAATTTGGTTTTCAGCAAAAAACCGCTTCATGTAATTAGGATACGCTCCCCTAGCCATCACATCTAAATAAAAATAGTTTTTTACATTTTCATCTTCAAGTGCTTTCATCACATCATTTGGATGGCAAGTTGCAGGGTAAGTGGTAAACCTTGCAATCATACCACCAATTGGCACACCAGGCACTAATTTATGCCCTAGTTCAACAGCTCGTGCATTTGCAAGAAATTGATGGTGCCCGCACGTATAAATAGACTGTAAATAGTCCGGCTCATCATCTTTAATGATTGAACACCCATTATATGGGTTGAAACGATTAGCATTAATCTCATTAAATGGTAACCAATAATCAACTAAATCTCCTAATTCTCTATACAATGTTTCAGCATAGTTCAGATAGAAATCTATCATTTTACGATTTTTCCAACCCCCATACACTTCAATTAAATGGACTGGCGTATCATAATGAAGAATGGTTGCAAACACTTTAATCTTATTATCTTGACATTTCTTAAACATCTTCTTATAAAAATCCAGACCTTCTCTATTTGGCTCAGACTCATCACCTTTTGGGAAAATCCTAGACCAAGTGATTGAGGTACGAAAGATTTTAATACCCAATTCTATTAAATGATCAAGATCTTCATCATAGTTATGATAAAAATCAATCCCCCTCCGAAATGGATAAAAATCTGTTGTCTCACTATTCTTTGCAACTTTAAAGCGTTCTGATGTCATATTAATATTTCTATTTTCCGTTCGTTTTTCAGTATCCCAACTTGCATCAAAGTATCTCAAATCTTGTGTATTTAATCCTTTCTTTCCTTTATTAAATCCACCCTCTGCTTGAGATCCAGAGATAGCGCCACCCCACAAGAAACCTTTTGGAAAATTACTCATTATCTCATACTCCTTTACTATTTGATTTCATTCATAATTTGAGAATCATTTTTGACTAATAAATAAGCCAGCAAAAATGATAAGCCGAAACTAACAATGACTGCAACAATGGCAAAGATAATATTTAAACTGTTTCCCGGATCAATAAATATAGCAATTGTTGATAAGCCCGTCGGACCAAAAACAATTCGTTTTACTCCTATAACACCTGCAATAATTCCACCTATTCCTCCGCCAATCATCGCTGCGAAAAATGGTTTTCTATAACGCAAATTCACACCATAAATAGCGGGTTCACTCACACCTAAAATCGCAGTTAGACTCGAAGAATTAGCTAATGCTTTTAATTGTGTCTTAGTAGTTAATAATCCAATTGCTAAAGCTGCTCCACCTTGTGCCATATTGGCTACTAAGAAACCTGGTCCAATCATGTCAAAGCCATTTACCTCTAGAGCTGCAATAACAAGTGGAATGGTAACCACATAGTGCATGCCAAACATAATAACAATTGGAGATAAAATGCCGAAAATGATCGGTAATAACCATTGAGCTTCTGTTTGAATAATATTTAATCCAGCACCTAACCATGTCCCAACAATTGTACCAAGTGGTCCAATGATGATAAACGCAATTGGAACCATAAATAAAATAGTTAATAACGGTTTAAAAAAGAATTTTATCGCATTTGGAGAAACTTTATCGGCAAACATTTCAACATATGAGGCAACCCAAATAATTAAAATAACTGGAATAACTGTAGAAGTATAGTTGGCTAAAGTTACTGGTAATCCAATAAAATTCACTGACTCACCTAAAGAAACCATATCCATATAAGCCGGGTGTATAAGCATTAATCCCAAAAACATACCAATAATCGGATTTAACTTAAACTTTACAGAAGCTGTATAGGCAATCATAATCGGTAAAAAATAAAAAGGTGTATCCCCTACAAATGTTAATATCTGATAGGTTTGTGATCCCTCAGAAAGCAGTCCGGTCATTTCTAATAGAATTAGTAAGACTTTGATCATAGCTCCGCCAGTTATAGCAGGTAAAATAGGTGTAAAAAGTCCTGAAATAGTGTCTAGAATATTTTTAAAGTAACCATTATTTTGCCTCTCGTCTTTAGTATCTTCATTCGTTTCAACAGAATAGTCTATTAGATCTGTCAATTCTCCATATACTTTTGCAACACCTGGACCAATTATAATCTGATATTGATTGCCCGCCTTTTTTGTTCCCATTACACCGTCTATTGCTTGAATAGCTTTGTCGTTATATAAAGATTCATCTTTTAATGTAAATCTTAATCGGGTAGCACAATGCATTAATGTACTAACATTATTCTGGCTACCAACACCTTTTAAAATTTCAATGGCTAACTCTTTATTGGCCATTTCTTCACCTTCTTATAATTGAATTTATTTAGTATAAGCGCTTAACTTACTTTTATTCTATAAGGAAAAACCGCTTTCAACAATAGCATAATGTATGCTAAACTATAACAAAAGGTAAGGTGATGATATGAATTTAGATCAATTGATTCGAAAAAAGACAGATAGCGAATTATTTTATTTGAATCATCCTGGACAGTTATCTGCCAGTTATCATGATATAAAGAAGGTCAAAAAGAAGAATAAAGACGTTTATTTATTTGAATTACCGCAACTACATGAAAAGGAGATTATGATTCGAAAAGACTCAAGATTTACTGCTGTTCCCGACTATATTCATTCTAATATAAATATAAATTATATTTACTCGGGAAAATGCACATACATTATTGATGATCACGAAGTTGAACTCTTTAAAGGAGATGTGTGTATTTTTGATAAGCACGTGATTCGTTCAAAAAAGCGAATAGATGAAGATGACATTATCATCAATATCAGTATTGATTATAGTTATTTTAAAAAGATCTTATTAAATGAAATTGGCAAAGATAATATCATCTTAGACTTTCTTATCAATGCAATTGCTGATACAAGCAATCATGATAATTATTTAATCTTTAGAACAAATAACGCAGTCAAAATCGAGAATTTATTTAAGGCATTATTGATAGAATATCATCAAGACTTAAGTTATCAAAAAGATGCCATGTTTTCTTATCTATTACTGATTTTTTTTGAATTATTACGACTGTATGATAGCCATTCAAATAAGCAACTCATACAAGTTTCACACCAAACAAATAACGATTGTATTGCTATACTCCAGTACATTGATACACATTATAAAGACTGTACTTTGAATGAATTAGCGGAGAAATTTTCATACCATCCAAAATATCTTTCCTCTTTAATTAAAAAAAGTACGAATAGAACATTTAAACAAATACAGAATAGACGAAGAATTATGGAAAGTGCCCGTTTACTAAAAACGACAACACTATCGGTAGAGCAAATTGCCACTACTGTAGGGTATACAAATATATCATCATTTTATAGATACTTTAACAACCTGTATGGCTATACACCAACAAATTATCGAAAACTTGAACAGAAGAAACACGCAATTGATCCTTTCTAGAGTATCTACCATAGCTAGGTGTAACAAATCCATTTTGGTCTTTGAAATCTTGTAAAGCATGTGATTCAAAAATTATCAAATTCATTCAACCTTTAAAATATTATAGGCTTAACTCAACAAAAATCTCCTATTACCATTTTTATTAAACGGTAATAGGAGGTTTACTTTCACATTACTCTTTTATCATATATGATCCATGAGCAGCTGTTTCACTGATTTATTTCTCATGAAATTTCCTTTACTACTCACTTTTTAATCTTAACAACATGGCATTAATGGCAACGACAACAGTGGAAGCCGACATTAAAATGGCACCTACTGCAGGGGATAAAGTAAATCCGATTGGAGCTAATACGCCTGCTGCCAAAGGAATAGCGAAAAAGTTATAGCCAGCTCCCCAAACAAGGTTTTCCTTCATCTTTCGGGTTGTCTTATGAGCTAGCTCGATGAAGGATTCAACATCTCCTGGATTAGACTGAGTTAAGACAACGTCTGCTGAATCTAAAGCAACTTGTGTCCCTGCCCCAATGGCTAAGCCGACATCTGCTAATGCAAGTGAAGGCGCATCATTAACACCATCTCCTACCATAATAACAATTCTATCTTGGTCTTTTAGTTTTTCAACAAGCTGGTATTTATCTTGCGGAGACTGGTTCGCTTTGTAATCTATTCCTAAGTCTTCTGCAATACCTTGTGCGGCTTTTTCATTGTCCCCAGTAGCCATGATAGGTTCTATTCCATATTCTTTAAGTGCTTCTATTAATGCTTTACTTGTTTCTTTTAGTTCATCTCCTAATGCAACCGCCCCAATTGCTTCTCCGTCTTTTACTAAAATACTTAATGTCGCACCTTTTGGAATATCAATATCAATATTTTTCCCATATGCTTTTTGACTAATTAATTTATACTGATGTCCCTTTGATTCTCCTTCAACACCTGCTCCAGACACGACATCAATTGAGTCAAAGTTCTCAGCTTCAATATTTTGTTCTTCAGCATAATTTACAATCGATTGAGCAATGGGATGACTTGAACCGGCTTCAATACCCGCCAACAATGCGGCAATTTCTGTTTCCGAGTAGTCATTATTTAATACATCAACTTTTAATACTTTAAATTCCCCGGTTGTTAATGTACCTGTTTTGTCTAAAATCATTGTATCAGCCTTTTTAGCTAATTCTAATGCTTCTCGGTCTTTAACTAATACGCCTCGACTTGCACCTAAACTTGTACTGCGAGCGATAACCAAGGGAATGGCTAATCCGAGTGCATGTGGACAAGCAATAACCAAGGTCGTTACCGTGAAGAGAACAGCTTGCTCTAAATCGATAACAAATAGCCAAACAATAAAAGCAATAATTGCAACGGCTACAGCAATATAGAACAACCAACCCGCTACTTTTTGAGCTGTATTTTCTGCTTTTGATGCTTGTTTTTGCGCTTGACCGATGAGTGTTTGAACTTGAGAGATGAATGACTGATCTCCTGTTTCTTGTACTTCTAAATACAGGACGCCTTCCCCATTTGTTGATCCACCAATCGCTTCGTCACCCTTACTTTTTTCAACTGGCTTGGATTCTCCTGTCAACAGAGCCTCATTTATTCGGGATTCTCCTTTTACGATGACCCCATCTGCGGGAATATTTTCCCCCGCTTGAATCCGAACAATATCGCCGACTTGTAAGTCAGAAACAGGTTTTTTCTCAACTGATTCATCTTCTAACACAACATGAGCATCTTTGGGTAATAACTCAGCCAATGACTGTTGCGCATCTCCAGCATCTCCGATTGCTTTCATTTCAATCCAATGTCCAAGCAACATGATTAAGATTAAAGAGGCAAATTCAAAGTAAAATTCCATGACATGTTCGCCAGTTACATAGTGAGCAACCACTGCATAAATACTATATAAATAAGAAACTGAGATACCTAAAGAAATAAGTGCCATCATTCCTGGGGCTTTTTGTTTAAATTCATCCATTGCTCCTTGGAAAAATGGTTTTCCCCCATAAATCAGCAATATTGTTGCTAAAACAGAGACAACAATATCTGAATAAGGAAAGGTGAACTGAAAAGGTAGCGTAATCCCCATCATTGGCGATAGCACTAGGATAATAATGCCTATCGGCAGTGACCTAAAGAATATTTCTTTAAAGTTTCCATGATGATGGTGATGTCCATGACCATGATGATCATGATGATCGTGATGATCGTGATGTGAATGATCTTTATCTTCCTCATTTTTCATGTGGTGGTGACCATGGTGATCATGGCCTTTATGATGATGATCGTGTTTACTCATATTTTTCTAACTTCCTTTCTAATTTTTATTTTTCCAACCCATAAAGCGGGGTTTTATCAGCGGACAGTTTTCAATACAAAAATCTTTTCGATTACTCGCCCCGTCGAAAACGATTGTTATCCCAAATTTTACAGACGGTTATCAGTGATAAGTTTATTTTGTTACAGTTCATCAAGTCTTTCAAAAAAAATCCTCCCTCTTACGTTTACATTTGTAATCAATTATTATACTTATAGTTTACACTTGTAAACGAAAATGTCAAGAAAAATACTCGATAAAATAAAACTTCAATCAGTCGACATTTTATGAAGCATTGTCTGTGTTAAAATTCACCAAATCAAAACTTATATGTGTCCATTTTTTATCCAAGATGAAATAAATAATTGACTTGCGTAAAAACTTTAAAGTCAATTTAATATAATTATTCCCGAATTCATTTTAAAAAAACTCATATTCGTTTTCAAAAATCATATACTCCAGGCATACAAAAAACCTCTTGTACGGATCTAGCATCGTAGTACAAGAGGTTCTCGAAGTTTATTAATATTGTCATTAATCAAATGTAATTTGGTGAACGGTATCCTTATCCAATTGTTTAATCACTTCAACAATGAGCTTAACAGCATGGTCAAAATCATCTTGATGTAAGATTCCTGCATGTGAATGGATATAGCGTGTTGCAATTCCGATTGATAAAGCAGGTACTCCATTAGCTGTTAAATGAATTGAACCACTATCTGTTCCACCAGCTGCAATGGTTCCATATTGGTAAGGGATAGCATTGTCATCAGCTGTTTTTAAGACAAAATCTCGTAAACCTTTATGTGAAATCATTGAAGCATCATAAATAATAATTTGTGGTCCTTTGCCAATCTTACTATCCGCTTCGTTTGCAGAAATACCAGGTGTATCACCCGCGATTCCTGTATCAACAGCAAATCCAATATCTGGTTCAATCATGTTTGTTGATGTCTTTGCACCACGTAAACCTACTTCTTCTTGAACGGTTCCCACTCCATAAACGATATTAGGATGTTCAATCTCTTTGAGCTGTTTAAGGACTTCAATTGCAATCGCACAGCCAATTCGATTATCCCAAGCTTTTGCAAGCAATAATTTTTCATTTTTCATCGGTTGAAATTCAAAATATGGTACAACTGAATCCCCCGGTTTAACACCAAATGACTCAGCTTCTTCTTTACTTGTTGCACCAATATCAATAAACATCTTTTTAATATCATATGGTTTTTTCCGTGCCTCAGCCGGCATAATATGTGGTGGTTTCGACCCAATCACACCGACTAAATCACCTTGTTCCGTAACAACAGTGACACGTTGAGCAAGCATGACCTGATTCCACCAACCACCAATCGTTTGAAAATATAAAAAGCCCTTGTCATCAATTCTCGTCACCATTAAACCAATTTCATCTAAGTGACCAGCCACCATCACCTTCGGCCCCTCTTCTTGGCCTACTTTTTTAGCGATTAAACTTCCTAAGTGATCGGTATATACTTCCGTTGCATAGGGTGAAATATATTTTTTCATCACATCTCTTGCTTCTTTTTCATTTCCTGAAATCCCTTTTGCTTCAGTTAGTTCTTTAAACATTGTTAACTTTTCATTCATTATGTACAGCCTCCCTTGTTTCTCAACCTATTATAACGAATTTTCCAAAAAATAAACAGAGGGACGATTGACTTTATCATTTTTAGACGAGAAGACTCCATCCTCAAGCGTAAGCTAGGGTGGAGATGAAACGTCTTTTTATTCATGGCTATCCTCCTTAATCATTTTTAAATATAGACTAATTAATGCCCTTATAGTAATGTATTTTGTAAAACGTTATCATCAAATAAAAAAAGACGAGCTCAGTTTAATACTGCTCGTCTTGTCGTTTGAAATTGACTTTATTTTTTTCGAAATAAGCGGACTGAATCTCTTGATCGGTAAAGCCGAGTTCTTTTCCTAGCGTCAAAAATAGCCCGAATACAGTTAAATAGGTAATTTCAGTCCGGTCATCTCGGTAGTAATCAATCGCACGATATAATTGATTAAATAAACCTGTTAAATCACCGGTATAAGGTTGGTGCTTAACCTCATCTAGTTGAAATTCTGCATCCAATCCAAGTGATAAGATAAAATGTATTCCATCAACATATTCCTCTAGAATCACTTCACGTGGACTTGGTTCTTTAACACTCCAAAATTTAAAACAACGGGTTTCGTTGGCTAATTCACCTAATTCCACAAAAAGCGCAAGAATTTTCCGCTCGAAAAGTTGATCTGATGTGACTTGATGATTAGACTGAATATATTGGTCTAATTGTTGCTGCATTTCAAATAGTGGTTTCCAGTTCATTTAAAGTTGCTCCTTTACTATCTAAGAAATTCACGTACACTTACTCGTTCGTCTTTTCTTCGAAAAACAAATAATAATAAAATTAAACTTACAATCATAGCCAATGACACCAATGGTGGGAAATTTGTTACTGACTGACCAATTACGGTATAAACAACAGCCATTGGAATCACCGTATAAAAAGAAGTGATCAGATAAGAGCGAAAATTCGTTGATGATTCATAAATGATAAAAGATAATAGGTGGTAGTGTATAAAAGGGATTAACCTTAGAATAATCATCTGACTTGTTGTTAATTGTGCATCATTATTAACTATTTTTGCTTTCATTTTAATCAATCGTTTAGTCACAAATGGCATAATCTTGGCTAAAAGATAAAACGAAACACTAGATAATAATAGACCAATCATCGATAAAATAATACCCGGAACCATTCCAAAAATCAGTCCTCCTGCAATACAGATAAGGATGACAGGTATAAATAAGATTGGTCGTATCACATGAAGTGTTAAATATAGTAATGGTGCGATTAACATATGTGTACTTCTAACTAATTCAACATAATATTCTATTTGTTCCACTTTATTTTAGCCTCCTTTCGGTATCTCTTTAACTTATGAATAGAGCTTGATCAATATGCTGGGCATAATGGTTAGTATAACATAATCAAGCCAATCATTTGAATGATAAAGATAAGTGGTAGGCCAATCCGGAACTGAATATGCTTCGTTTTATGGCGATAAAGTTTCATACCCAATAAAGTACCTAAGGAACCACCAAATAAACTTATTAACCATATGTAGCGTTCAGGAGTACGCCACTTTCCTTGCTTTGCTTTTCTTTTATCAATTTTCATCATCAATAAACCAATGATATTAATGATAATAAAGTAACCGATTATTTCGTTCATATTTAACCTCACAACTGTACCATATTCTAATAAATAAATAAGTAAAAGAGTTGTCTTCCTCAATAAGAAAACAACTCTTTAATTCCAAATCTATTTATTTAATGCTGCTTTAGCTTGATCTGTCAATTGTGTAAATGCTTGTGCATCTGAAATAGCTAATTCGGCAAGCATTTTGCGGTTAACCTCAATACCAGCTAATTTCAAACCGTGCATAAGACGGCTATAAGAAATATCGTTTAGTCGTGCCGCAGCATTAATTCGAGAAATCCATAGTTTACGGAAATCGCGTTTTCTCTGTTTACGATCACGATAAGCGTATTGACCTGATTTCCATACTTGTTGTTTTGCCATTTTAAATAGGGCATGTTTTGAACCATAATAACCTTTAGCTAATTTTAATATACGTTTACGACGCTTGCGTGTAACTGTTCCACCTTTAACACGTGCCATAATAATTCCCTCCTATATATAACCCAAAAACGGATTTCTTATCTTGGTAACATTTGATCGATACGCTTTTGATCACCTTTTGAAACTAGCGCACCTTTACGTAATTTTCTTTTTTGTTTTTGAGACTTGTTTGCAAACATGTGACTTGTATAAGCATGGGCACGTTTTAACTTCCCAGAGCTAGTTCTTTTAAAACGTTTTTGAGTGCCTTTATGTGTTTTCATTTTTGGCATAAGTTGTTCCTCCTTAAAAGCATATAAATTAAAACTTAGTTATCTTTAAGTGGCGCAAGCATTAAGAACATGCTGCGTCCTTCCATTTTTGCTTTTTGTTCAACAGTTGATAGATCTTTACATGCATCCGCCATACGTTCAAGGACTTCACGTCCAAGTTCTTTATGAGTGATCGCACGTCCACGGAATCGAATAGATACTTTAACCTTATCTCCCTTTTCCAAAAACTTTCGTGCATTACGAAGCTTCGTATTAAAGTCATGTTCTTCAATACCTGGACTCAAACGAACTTCTTTGAGATTAATTATCTTTTGTTTCTTACGTGCTTCTTTTTCTTTCTTCTGTTGTTCAAAGCGGTATTTTCCGTAGTCCATAATACGACATACGGGTGGCTTTGCTTTTGGTGCAACAAGTACCAAATCTAAATTACGATTCGCTGCAATTTCCAAAGCCTCTTGACGAGATTTAACACCTAGCTGATCCCCATTAGAATCAATTAATCGAACTTCACGTGCACGAATCCCCTCATTAACATTCATTTCTTTGCTAATAACCATCCACCTCCAAGATATTTTAAAAGCGTATGAACGATTGATCTGTTATTTTAAACTAAAATAACCTGACTTTTTTAAAAGTCATCTGACAAGATGACCATATCAACATGTTGATATGATTTGTGTTATATCACTAACACTCTTTTTTCTTATAGTTAGAAAAAAACTTGGTTTGTCGCTACACTTAGAGAGCTTTGACTAACTGTCCCATCTATTGCGGAGACACGCCAGAGCCACCACATCCTTGCGGAAGTAAAACCTTGGTTTTACTTATACTATCATTGAAAATGTCTTACTCTATCTGATAGTATAAAAAGTGCAAATAAAAAAGTGTCGGCACTCATGCACCCACACTTATCCTGTAATAATCAGAATACTATTTAAGCGACCTGGCAACTACATAATTGTGTCGAACAGGCGAGAAGCGGGTGCCTCTACTTGTCAATTGATCATATTCAATTTCACACTAGATAATATTAACATGCGCCGAATAATCTGTCAACTCTTTTTAAGCGGCCATTCATAAACGAAGAAAGAATATAAACGATAGCCAATTGGAATTAGACAGGCAAGAAATAAAAAATACCAGTCTTTAAAGAAAAAGAGAGTAGATAATGCAGCGATGACAGCCAATAAAAAAACTAAATTAGCTGACCAACTATTTAAAGGTCGACCTGATAAAAAGAAGCCAGAACCACGCTTTAGTTCATTGGCATAACAGTCTTCATGATAGGCAACGACAGATAGAACAACAACATCTGTAACCAGATCTCCACTTGATTCAATCGGGCCGTTACATTTTTCGCAGATAACTCTAGTTCGATTCATCTTCAATCCCCCTCGTCTCACTTTAATCCAATTATCACAAAAAGAAACATATTTGAGTAAGCGGGAACGGCCTCTTAAATCAAGGAACAGTTCCTATTCATCTTACTCCTTCAATGATTTAGCGTCAATTTCCTTTTTTATTAGCGTTTTGAAGTCTTCCAAACTCAATGTTTCAGATTTTTGTTCACCATAGCGACGAATATTAACGGCATCCTCAGCCATCTCTTTATCACCAACAACTATGGCAAATGGGATTTTTGCTGTTTGTGCTTCGCGAATCTTATAGCCAAGTTTTTCATCTCGTAAATCTGTTTCAATCCGTAAGCCTTCAAGACGAAGTTCATCTTCGATTTTTTTAGCATAGTCAGCGTGAATATCATTTGAAACCGGAATAACTCGAGCCTGTACCGGTGCTAGCCATACTGGAAAAGCCCCTTTATATTCTTCAATTAAGAAGGCTACAAACCGTTCCATTGTCCCCACAACACCGCGGTGAATAACAACTGGACGATGCTCCTCGCCATCTTTACCAATATAGGAAAGATCAAACCGTTCGGCAGCTTGATAGTCAAGTTGAACAGTTGCAATTGTTTCATCTTTTCCGAGTGCTGTTTTAACTTGAAGGTCAAGTTTTGGACCGTAGAAGGCAGCTTCACCTTTCGCTTCAACATAGTCTAAGCCCATCTCTTCCATTGTTTCTTTTAAAGTGGCTTGTGACATTTCCCACATTTCATCGTTATCAATGTACTTCTCTTTATCTTCAGGATCACGATAAGAAAGACGGAAATAATAATCTTCAATGCCAAAATCACGATAGACATGTTGAATCAATTCAACGACACGAACAAATTCATCTTTTAACTGGTCAGGACGAACGAAGATATGGGCATCATTTAAGGTCATGGCTCGAACACGCTGTAAACCGGCTAGCGCACCAGACATTTCATGGCGGTGCATCATCCCAAGCTCAGCAATTCGAACAGGTAAGTGTCGGTAACTGTACAATTGGTTTTTATAAACCATCATATGGTGTGGACAGTTCATTGGACGAAGAACAAGATCCTCATTATCCATTTCTAACGTTGGAAACATATCGTCCTTGTAATGTTCCAAATGTCCACTTGTTTTGTATAGTTCAACATTTCCTAAAACAGGGGTGTAGACATGATCATAACCCAATCGTTCTTCTAAATCGACAATATAGCGCTCGATGATGCGACGAATGGTTGCACCTTTGGGTAACCATAATGGCAGCCCTTGACCTACATCTTGTGATGTTGCAAAGAGTTCTAATTCCTTACCTAATCTACGATGATCCCTTTCTTTTGCCTCTTCACGTAAGCGTAAATATTCATCTAGTTCTGACTGCTTATTGAAAACTGTCCCATAAATACGTTGGAGCATTTTATTATTACTATCTCCACGCCAATAGGCACCTGAAATACTCAATAGTTTAAAGACTTTGATTTTACTTGTTGAAGGGACATGAACCCCGCGACATAGATCAAAAAATTCACCCTGCTCATAGATTGTTACCTTTTCATCTGCTGGAATGGCTTCAAGTAATTCTAGCTTAAGCTGGTCACCAATTGCTTGGAAACGTGCTTCCGCTTCTTCACGACTTACCTCTACACGCTTAATTTCCAAATTTTCATCCACAATTCGCTTCATTTCTTTTTCAATTTTCGGAAGATCATCAGGTGTTAATGAATGTTCCATATCAATGTCATAGTAAAAACCATCTTCAATTGTTGGTCCAACACCTAAGTTAACCTCATCACCAAATAAACGCTTAATTGCCTGTGCCATAACATGTGCTGTTGAATGGCGCATAATTTCAAGACCTTCAGGTTGTTTATTTGTGATAATGGCAATTTCGCCATCATGAGGTAATGGTGTTCTCAAATCATACAATGTTTGATCTAGAGTAATAGCTAAAGCTTGTTTTCTTAAGCCAGGTGAAATAGATTGTGCAATATCTTCACCGGTTGTTCCTTGCGGGAATTCCTTTTTAGCTCCGTCAGGAAAAGTTATCACTAATTGTTTATCCATAGTTTTGTTCGCTCCTTTATTTATTTTATCAACCCAATAAAAAAATGCTCGCCCTCTGCGCTATACGCAAAGGGACAAGCATTGGCTCGTGGTTCCACCCTCGTTCCCAAATCATATTTTTATATAAATTTGGCTTTCCGGGCTCTGTAACGTAGAGAAACGCCATTTTCTAATAAAAATTTCAAAAATGGAGTTCAGAGGTGGTAATCATTAGTTGAATGAACAGAAAGTTTTCAGCAATACTTTCCTCTCTTTTGAACGTCAAGCTAACAACCTTGTCCTCATCATAACTTCTAAATATCGAATATGTTTAGTATTATATAACTTCAACAACTAAAAATCAAGCAAATCTATTTCAAAATAATAAATAGCACGCTAAGATTCAAATATTAAGGATCGGTGCTTTCCACTACAGGTGGATGCTTTCCGCGGAGATGGCTTCAGCTAACTTTTGTAGCCTAATGCGCTACAAAAGTGGATCTTCAACTCATCCTCGAAAATAAAAGGCAATTTTCTTCGTGCGATGTCTCGCTGACGAAGCTTTCCTTGTCTTATTTCCGCTGGAGTCACCACCTTTCGTTCCAATCACCTAAGTGGATCTGTTGTATGGGTGAATCCTATTTTAATTTGGCTTATGTTTAGTTGTCTCTTCTTTCAGATAAAAAGATGATGGAATGGAATCGAGTATCAAATTTAATACAAATGGAAGTAAAACGAGTTAGCTATGGAAAAACACGGAGACTCCTGTGGGAAAAGCGTGAGCTTGAGATCCACTTTGACAAGTGATTTTTGCTTGGCAAAGTTAGCTCAAGCCATGCCCACGGAAAGCGTAGTGTTTTTCCATAGCGGTCGCCTTAACCTGACAACATTGGTAATCACAGTCCCAGCCCCAATGATTTTCGATGGGACGAGTAACCACACTATGGAAGGCTTCAAAGTATTTACTTCACAAGAATAAGTACATTACTTGTTATGAGCTCTAACCCCGAGTATTTTTAGTCATCTTTAAAGGGAAAAGAATGATTGCGAATAATAACAAGACGCTCATCAAAAATATTTTGTAAAGATGTCAAAACAGGATCTGTCTCGTCTTCAGGATAGATCAATATTTGTTTGGGATTAAGAGCAAGAAATGGACTGATTTGATGTTCATTATGGGCAAATTGGTAAATATGAATGGGTGTTTCCAATAGTAAATCTTCCAACTCTTGTTTTGTATATTCATGCCCGTTTTCACGACAAATGATGCTTCCATTCTTCTTCCACTTTACAAAACACAAGGGACCTACTTCTCTTTTTTTTACATACTCTCTTAAAGATTGCAAAAAAATCTGATACTGTTCATCTTGCTTCTTTTCATCAATAGCTCGAGCGGTTACTTCATCTAAAAGCCACCCCGCTTGATCGAAAAATAATTGCTTCTGTTTACCATAATCAAAAAGTTCTTGATCTGGCTCTAATTTAAAATACTGTTTCATGGTTCCCCGCAAATCTGTTAAAAAACTAACTTTCTCATAGTGATCCGTTAAGAGCATTTGAGCCGCAAAAGATAAAATTGTATTCATCTCGTCAAAATCATAATAAAAATACTGATTGATTAAACGCTCAATTAGCATTGGCTTTAAATCAACGTAGTAAAACATTTGACTCAGTGTTTGACTAATCTTTTCAGTATTTTGGTCTAGAATCTCAAGCTCATAATCATTTATCACTCGCCACATCAAATGTTGCTCTCTCAACTTGTCTTTAAACATTGTTTGGTCAAGCTCATGATCAAATTTAATTTTCATCATTTATTCTCACCCATCTCTTCTTACACTGTTATATTGTATGGATGATTTTTTGAAAAAATGATTAATTCACAATTGAAAAAAGACAAGTTATTATTCTTTCTAAAAATGGACGGGTCAATTGACACAGAGTTTCAATAATAGCTTCAAGCGATCTGTCGCTTGAGATATGGATTCTACTGCTTATCTTTGACTTTCACCATTGACTTCAATTGGATCACTAACTTGTTTGATTCGTTCAATGATTCGTCCTGCCTTTAATTGTTCAATATCGCCTCGAGCTGTCATGGATAGATGCTTTTCTAATTGATCAAGGGAATAATTAGAACTAAAGAAAGTTGGTAAACCTTCCATCATTCGATACTGTAAAATTGAACCGAGCACTTCATCTCTAAACCATGCTGATAAGGATTCTGATCCAATATCATCGATCATAAGAGCAGGTATTTTCTTAAATTGATCAATTTTTTTACTAATGGAATCATCTTTGATTGATGATTTTATCTCACGAACAAATTCAGGCATATAAATAAGCATTGATGCTATCTTTCTATCTGCTAATTCATTGGCAATAGCACCTAGAAAATATGTCTTCCCAACACCAAATGGACCGTGAAAATAGAGCCCCTTATTCGGAAGAGCTTTATCAGCCTTATCCAACATCTGATAGATAGCAACGATGGCTGGATGACGTGCTGGATCCTCACCATGTATCTCAGCAATAGAGGCATGTAAAATTTCTTTTGGCATGTATAAGCTTTTAATTAATGAAGATCGCTTCTGCTGTTCTTCTCGTAAAATGGTGTATTTACATTTTTCATAAGTAAGATGAATATTTGTTCCATCCACTTCAATACGTGGCTTATAGCCTGGTAGAATATTGTTAGAACAGCCTCCTTTAGGGCAATTATCACAATCCTTGTTTTGGGATTGATACTCATATAATTTGATTAACTGGCGATCCACAGCTTGATGATCAAGCTGTGGATGATCCTTTAATAATTGTTGAATATCAGGATCACTCATGATATCTGCACGCATTTGTTGATAGACATCTTGAAATGATTGCTTGTCCTTCATCCATCTTTTTAATGATGCCTGAATCGATTCCATTGTTTTCACTCACCTCTTACTCACTCGTTTTTTTACTTTTAAATGCTTTTAATATTTCATCAATATCTTTATCAGATTCAGCAGGTGGTGTCGATTGCTTAGGTTGATTTTTCTTTTGTTTCTTAAACCAGTCAGGGACAATATCTTGACTATTTTTGGGACGATAATAATTAGCCTGCTTCTTTTGATCCCATTGTTGATATTTGTTATTTTCCGATTTAGCTAAGGTCATGGCTTGGTGAACTGTTTTGACATTTTTCCGTGACCAATGACTGGCGATCTTCTCCAAATAAGATTTGGTCAATTTCATATCTGTTTTAAGCATAACATAATGAATGAGGACATTCATTACTCCAGGCTCAAGACCTTGGGCAGCCATCACATTTGCAATCATTCTTAAATCTTGTTGGGACGCCTGATTTCCATTTGATAAATCTTCTAACAATTCCTTTGGACTGATCGTTTCCATTCGTTCAATAAAAAGTTCCTTTTTCGTTTTTGGTTGTTCATCATCTATTTTCACTTTATTTCTTTGATTAACAACATTGATTTGTTCTGGCAAGGTTTCAACTAAGTCTAAACAAGCTATTTTGAACTCTTCTCGATTCAGTTCATGTTCACTAGATATTGCCCATTGAATCGCTTTTTCCAACTGTGTCGTAGTTAACTGATAAAGGGCAGCCATTTGTGTGATTAACTTACAATTCTCATTTGAAAGAATTTTCTTAGTCGGAAGCATGCGATCTTCCAACATCTTCTCTAGCCATTGCCAATCTATTTCAATATTGTTTAAAACAGGAGCAGCTTGATTGGTTTCTTGTTCAACAACTTGAGTATTCGCTTGCTCCATTTGTGAATTGAACGTAAATACATCATTAAAATTTGCGGTAATATTTTCACCCAGCTGACTTGTATCTTCTTGGGTAAAAGAACTAAAAGCCTCTTTTATTGCCTGATGCTTTGGTGTTCCAATTTGATGTAAAAGTAATTGATTTAGTAAATCATCATTTAAAAACTCTCTAGCTGTTAGCGGTATATTTAATTCATAATGATAAACAGTATAATTTTCCTCTTTTAGTTGATAGGTATGAATTAATCCCATCGCTTCACATTTCTTTCGAGCTTGATAAATGATATCTAATGGTTGATTTAAAATTTGCATCAACTGATGGTGTGTATGTTTTTGATTTGTCTGAAATAAATGATGTAAAGTTAAATATAATGCCGTAGCAACCACACCAATAATAGGCTGATATAATTGATAAAGTGCTTGATAATGTTCTTGTGTTAAGGTACTAAATTTTCTAATGCAATAGCCGTCAGAAGGGAGGATTTTCCCAATTGATTGGTGCATGGTCAGCCTCCTTTATTCATTTTGTTATTCTATTATAGCACAAAGAAAAAAGAGCCAAAACGGCTCATTTCTCATTAGAGTAATTCATTAAATCTTTTAATTCATCTAGAAAAACATTAATATCTTTAAATTGACGATAGACAGAAGCAAAGCGTACATAGGCGACATCATCAATATCCGCTAAATGATTCATCACAAGCTCACCGACATCTTTACTTCCTACTTCAGCTGAACCTCGACTACGCAATTCTCTTTCTACCTCTAAAGCTAATTTTTCAAGTTGTTCATGAGAAACTGGTCTTTTTTCACAAGCTTTGATAAGACCCCGGATTAACTTCTCTCTACTAAAGGACTCACGAACACCCTCTTTTTTGACGACGATAAGTGGCATTTCTTCAATTCTTTCAAATGTAGTAAAACGATAACTACATGCTTCACATTCCCGCCGTCTTCTGATCACATCTCCCTCTTCAATTGGGCGAGAGTCTAAGACACGAGTATGTTTATTTTGACAGCTTGGACACCGCATCATTTTTCATTCCCATCTTTGTTTACTAAACTTGACTGTGAACATCTAATACTTGCATTTCCTTCTGCAGGTCTGCATAAAACTTTGTAATTAATTTGTGGCTGAATCCTAGATCAAACAGGCCGCCTTCTGTTGTGATTGAAAAATCAATCGCTGTTTTAAATGGTTTAACCATGACTACTGTTGCAATGACAAAAGCACGTCGTTTTCCTTTATAGTTAACACTAATTTCACCATGACGTTCAGAAGTTGAATTGATTTCACAGCCTGATTGCTGTTTGAAATAGCGAAGCACTGTATCGAAGGCTTTATCTTTTGTTGTTTTAAAATAATGAGTGTTTAGTTCCGGATCCCAATGATTATCGCTTGTTTCAGAATGATTATTAAAAAATTTATTCCATGATTCCTTTAATCCCATAAATGACACCTCGTTAACATATTTTATCAAATGACTCGTTCAGCTTACCAAGATAAAAATCCAAATGATATTTACTAAATTTTATTATAACATATTATAGTCATGATAACGATTATTTTACGATGGAGTTGCCTATAGCAAACATTGAAGAGCCCTACTGAAAAAATTAAATGAGATAAAACGAAACTTCAATCAGTGGGAGCTTTTCGACGCACTAGTCTCTTCGGTGGGACGAGTAATCGCAGTAATGTTGTCAGGTTAAGGCGACCGCTATGGAAAAACACTACGCTTTCCGTGGGCAAGTCTTTTTAATGGGGCGAGTAATCCCAGTCCCAACACCTGCATGATCTACGTCCTATAGACCCCCATCTCCGCGGAAAGCATCCACCTATAGTGGAAAGCACCGATTTTTAATATTTGAATCTTAGCATGCGATTTATCATTTTGAAATGGATTTACTTAATCGATTTTATTAACCTGACAACATTGGTAATCGCAGTCCCAGGACGTCGTGATCTTAGTCTGTATCCCTTAGTCCCACTGATTGTTAAGGAACACAAGCTAACGTCTTCGCGTCCTGCGAAAACGCTTGTGTGACCAACATCGTGTTGGCCTGAGTTTTATGGACGATTATCTGTGATAAAATTTGTGAGATATCGAGTTTTATCGCTTTAACTTTTAGTGGGTATTCAAATAAATTAACGAGTGGGTTGATCAATATAGCAAATTTTATAATGAGGAAAGATATTGAGAGAAACTAAACAGCCTAGTACCGTTAGATTATCAGTACCAGGCTGTAGCGTAAATTTTTGGTTTTTCACTGTCTATTTGATAGGGCGCAGTTCACAGCAACCCATGTTGGAGGTTAAAATAAACTATTACTTAATTGATCCACTGCAATAATGGCATGTGCAACGTCTTCAGCAGTAATGTCTTGAGAAAGATTCTTCATTGTTTCTCCCTCTTGCGTTGCTGCCTCCCCAACTTTTAACAGATCTTCAAAAGATGTTGCATCAAGATGCATTTCTTTTAAAGTTGTAGGTAAACCTAATTCTTGATAAAACTGGATGTAGTTAATTAACTCTGTTTCCGGATGAAGCTCTAACATCAATTGAACTAAAGTGCCATAAGCAACTTTTTCACCATGTGTTAGGTGATGAATATCACCTTCAAGCACCGTAAAACCATTGTGAATCGCATGAGCGCCGGCTAATCCACCTGTTTCAAATCCAAGTCCTGATAATAAGGTGTTTGCTTCTACAACCGCTTCAACATGTTTTGTAACCAAACCCTTTTGTACAGCTTGGTATGCTGGAATACCATAAGCAAATAGAGTCTCCTCACATGTTTTGGCAATAGCTTGAGCCGCCAGACTTGGTTTACCACCAGCCATTGTTAAACCACCACTTTTAACATTTGCTCTTGCTTCTACCCATGTCGCCATGGCATCAGCAATTCCAGAAGAGAAGAATCTGGCAGGAGCTTTTGCAACAACTGCTGTATCAACTAATACGAGATCAGGATTTTTCTTATAAAATTTATAGGATTCGAAAACACCTTCATCACTATAAATAACGGATAAAGCACTAGTCGGAGCATCAGTCGAAGCTGTTGTAGGTACAATGACAATTCCTACGTCAAGTCCATCTGCAATCGCCTTTGCTGCATCTAAAGTCTTTCCACCGCCCACACCGAGTACTAAATCGACGTTATTCTCCTTACCTTGTTCGACAACGCGATCTATTTCATTTATCGATGCTTCTCCATTAAATTCTACAAAGTGAAAATCTAATTTCTCATGATTAAAACTCGTTTGAATTTGTTCACCTGTGATTTCCCATACTGTTTGATCGGACAAGATTAATGGTTTTTTCCCTAGAACGTGTACATATTTCCCGACATTGTTTAATTCATTTTTTCCTTGAATATACTTGCTTGGTGATGTGAAAATAGTTGCTGACATTTACATATCTCCTATACAATATATTTTTACTGCTTCTTTTAATAGTATACCCCAGTTTTAATTTGAAGGGCAAATAGTTTGCTCATAAATTAACAATCTTTTTTGTTGTCTTTTAATTGTGTGATTAATTGCCGAAATTGCTGCGCCGTTTCTTGTTTCGAATCATTGTTGTCAATGAGGAAATCAGCTTTTTGTTTCTTTTCCTCAATCGACATTTGAGCTTCTATCCGTTGTCTTGCATGTTCTTCAGTTAATTGATCTCGTCTTTTCAAACGTTCAAGTTGTTTCTCGGGTGAAGTATAAACAACAATTACTTTTTCAACAAGCTTGATTAAATTTAATTCAAATAAAAGTGGAATGTCTAAAATAATTAAAGTGTGATCTTCGGCAATCAAGCGGTCTCTTTCTTTAATGATTTGATCAATGATAATTGGATGTACAATGCCATTTAATTGATCTCGTTTTTCTTGATTATTAAAAATGAGTTGCGCCAATTTTTTACGATCAATGGACTGATCAGTAGCTAAAATGTCTCGACCAAATGCTGACACAATCTTCTGATAAGCTTCACGGTCAGGTTCTACTACCTGCCGTGAAATCAGATCAGCATCTACAATTGGAATTCCTTCTTTTTTAAATAGTTTTGCAACTGTACTTTTTCCGGTTGCAATACTTCCAGTCAACCCGATCACAAGTGTCATCATTATCACCTACATCTTTAATCATTAATTTAAATTCCCCTGTAGACAGTGTTAGTCGCTAAAATCAATTAACCAAAAGCTTTCCTTGAATACTGATAAAACGAAACTTCAATCAGTGGGAGTTTTTCGACGCATAGGATGTACTAGTGCAGACGTTACGATAGGACGTCGTGATCTTAGTCTGTATCCCTTAGTCCCACTGACTGGGACTGGGGCTGTGATTACTCGCCCCACCGAAGACATTTGCGATTACTCGTCCCACCGAAAACATTTGTTTAGTTAAGTGAATCAGGACATTAGCTCACCTGTAGCTCCCGCCTAATAGATTTGTTTCCTCTCTATTAGGAAGGACCACAGGCTAAAACCACCACATCGTGTGGTAACGCCTGCGTGACCAACGTCGTGGGACTGGGACTGCGGTTACTCGCCCCACCGAAGATATTTGCGGTTACTCGCCCCATCGAACCCCATTGTTGCCCCGAGTTTTACGGACGGTTATCTGTGATAAATGTTTAAAGGCTTCATACTGGGATAAATAAACGGCTGATACCAATTAAAATAAGCAGTAACCCGGGAATATAGCGAATCGATGCATGTAATTCCTTTTGGGCAAATTTACCTCCAATAAAAAGTCCAAGTACTAAAAAGGCAATTGTCATCAATATGATTAAGACAATAGCAACCAAGCGAAAGCCTACTAAGGAAGCACCCAGTCCGGCAGCACCAGCATCAATCGATAGCGCTAAAGCTAGCCAGATTGTTTCAAGCCCAGTAATATCTCCCGATTGGTCAAGATCCGCAAGCACTGGCTTATTAAAAATTTTTATGACAATATCCATTCTTTTGAATTTCAAATGATAGCTTTTACTTGAGCTGGGTTTTTCCTGTGGTTGATCAAAGGAAAACAAACTATAACAGCCTAACCCAATTAATAAAACAGCCCCAATCACAGTCATCAGTGTCTCTGTAATAAAAAAAGCAAGTACTTGACCAGCAATCATCGAAAGACCGAAAGCTAATCCTGAACAAATACCGATTAAACCAATCACAGTTGGCGCTAAGTTTAATTTTTTCAATCCATAACTAAATGCAACCATAAAGCTATCGATACTCACCGCAATGACTAAAAAAAATAAGGAGAGTATATCGAACATCTCCATACACATCCTCTCCAAGTTCAATAAATTAACTTGGAATAGTATATGGATAGACAAAAAAAGATGTGAGTATATTGTGTTTAAGATATCATTTGACAAGTTGGGCAAACGTGAGTGCCACGATTAGATACCTTGAACTTTTCGATTTCACTTCCGCATTTTTTGCATGGTGTGCCCGTTTGTCCATAAACAAACAGTTCTTGTTGAAACATTCCGATATCACCAAGGCTGTTCACATAGCTTCTAATAGTTGTACCACCTTGTTTAATTGCTTCTTTGAGTGTGTCTTGAGCTTCTTTTAAAATACGTTCAACTTCTTCTTCCGTTAATGTCGTTCCCTTGCGAAGCGGATGAATATTTGCTCGAAATAAAGTTTCATCAACATAAATATTCCCAAGCCCTGCAATAACCGTTTGATCTAATAATATATTCTTGATTACGCGATTACTTTTTTGTATTTTTGGAAAGATCCTTTCCAATGAGTAATTAGTTTCAAAAGGATCGGGACCTAATTGGATTAAGGGCGCTGATTGATCAGCTTGATCTTTGGGAAACAAATGCATTGTACCAAATTTCCGAACATCATGATAACGCAAGGTCTTCCCACTTTCAAAATGAAAAATAACATGGGTATGTTTATCTTTCTCAATTTCAGCAGAATATACACCATATTTCCCTTCCATTCTGAGATGAGAAACAAGTGAGTAATGTTCCAACTCAAAGATAAGAAACTTCCCTTTTCGCTTCACATCAATAATCTTCTCATTTTCAAGAGCAACTTTGAAAATTGATACATCATCTGGTTTTTTAATCATCCTTGGCCAATAAACCTCAACCTTTGTAATTGCTTCCCCTTTGACAAGTTCTAATAAAGTCTTTCTGACTGTTTCTACTTCTGGTAATTCTGGCATAACGATTTTCCTCTCTACTTTGCATCATACCATGTCTGACCCTCTGATGAGTCAACTTTTAATGGCACGATCAATTCAACTGTTTCTTCCATTATTTTCGGTACAAGCTCTTTTAATTTGTCTACTTCATCTTTTGGTGCTTCTAAAATGAGCTCATCATGTACTTGTAATAATAAGCGAGCCGTTTGTTTTTCGGATTTTAAAGCATGATCTAAATCAATCATTGCTTTTTTTATAATATCGGCAGCACTTCCTTGAATCGGTGTATTCATCGCTGTTCGCTCGGCAAAACTTCTTTGATTAAAGTTGCGGCTTGTAATTTCGGGTAAATAACGTCTTCGATTCATTAATGTTTTAACATAGCCTTCCAATTTTGCTTGATGAACAATATCATCCATATAATTCTTTACACCTGGATAACTTTCAAAATAACGATCAATAAAAGCTTGGGCTTCCTTCCGCGTAATTTTTAAATTTTGCGACAAGCCATAATCACTAATACCATAGACAATTCCAAAATTCACTGCTTTGGCTTGTCTCCTCATTAAATCATCAACTTGATCAGCCTCAACATGGAAGATATCCATCGCTGTTTGGGTATGAATATCGCGATCTTCTCTAAAAGCAGTCATTAATTTCTCATCCTTTGCAATGTGAGCTAAGACACGCAATTCAATTTGTGAATAGTCAAAGGCTAGGATGACCCAATCTTTTTCACTCGGAATAAAAGCTTTTCTAATTTTACGTCCTTCTTCTAAACGAATTGGGATATTTTGCAGATTGGGTTCAATTGAACTTAAACGCCCTGTTTGAGTTAGAGCTTGGTTGAACCTTGTATGAATTTTATTATCTTTATGGATGACTTTTAACAAGCCTTCGATATAAGTCGATTGTAATTTACCTAATTGGCGATACAATAGAATTTTAGTAATAATTGGATGTTTATCTTCTAATTTATCTAATACATCAGCTGACGTTGAATAACCTGTCTTGGTTTTCTTAATCACAGGTAAATTCAATTTTTCAAACAAAATCACACCTAATTGCTTAGGTGAATTTATGTTGAAATTTTCACCTGCTAATTGATATATTTCAGCTTCAATTGTTGTCAATCTCTCTTTTAATTCAACTTGCATAACATTTAATTGCTCTTGATCAACGCGTACCCCAGTTGCTTCCATTTCACCTAATATGATCGCTAATGGTAATTCAAGGTCTTTTAATAACGACTTTTGTTCATTTTCCTTTAATTTAGCTACCGCAGTTTCTTTTAGTTGAAAAAGTGCTTTTGCTTTTCGAATCACATGATCAGCTAGCTGTGATTGTTCAGGTACATGTGACTTAGCCCCTTTACCATACACTTCTTCATCGAATAACAAATCTTCAAATCCTAGACGATGACTAATGGCAGGAATATCATGACTATTCTCAGCTGGATTAATTAAATAAGAAGCGAGTAATAAATCAAAGGTAATACCCTGCACCCTTATACCATGACGCAATAAGCTCACCATCACTTTTTTCGAATCAAAGGTCAATTTTTTTTGCTTCGGGTCTTCAAGCCATTGCTTAAATAAATCAGAATTCATAGCTAATTCTGTTGGCACAAAATAATAGCCTTTTTCATTAGCAAGCCCAAGCCCAAGAATATCTGCTTTATGATAGTTCTCTTCAAGCATCTCGACAACAAGAGCATCATTACCTGTAAAAGTAATTTCATCGATATTTTCAACAATCTTCAGATCCATTGAACTCAAACGTTCAGTTGAATTTTCACCTTCATCTGCTTCATTACCGACTGTATTTAACAAAGATTTGAAGCCTAAATTCTTAAACAATGTGCGTAATTTATTATCATCATAACCCTGATAAATGGCTTGGTCTAAATTAACTTCAATTGGTGAATTTTGATTAATCGTCACTAATTTTTTACTCATAAAAGCTGATTCCTCATGGGTTGTCAACTTTTCCTTAAGTTTTTTTCCACTAACTTCATCAAGGTGTTGATAAATATTTTCTAAGGTGTCAAACTGTTTCAATAACTTAATCGCTGTTTTTTCTCCAACTCCCGGAACACCTGGAATATTATCTGAACTATCACCCATCAAAGCTTTCATATCAATGATTTGATTCGGTTCAAGCTCTAATTTTTCTTTTAAAAACTCTGGTGTATAAACATCGACTTCACTTATTCCTTTCCGGGTAATATGAACATGGACATCATTAGAAACCAATTGAAGCATATCTTTATCACCAGAAATGACTTGGACATTAAAACCTGATTCTGTCGCAGATTTAGCTAAAGTTCCAATAATATCATCTGCTTCATATTGTTCTAATTCGTAATGGACAACTGAGCTCGCATCTAATAATTCACGAACTAAAAGGAATTGTTCTGATAGTTCTGGAGGTGTTTTTTGTCTTCCTCCTTTATATTCTTTATAGGTTTCATGACGAAATGTTGTTTTTCCAGCATCAAAAGCAACTAGCATATGTGTAGGATTTTCTTCCTCTAATACACGCATAAGCATTTTTGTAAAGCCAAAAACAGCATTTGTATAAACACCTTTATCATTTGTTAGTAAAGGAAGAGCAAAAAAAGCACGATATAAAATACTATTCCCATCAATCAGAACAAGTTTTTGTTTTGAAGTCATAAATTAATCTCCTTTATCTTTGTTTCTTACCTTCTATCTTACCACGTTTACACAATTTAAAAATAATAATGTGATTTTTTCTACTCATTGCATGGAAAACATAGAGTAGCATTAAAAAATATTCGCTGTAAATTTTTGCAAGCAGCACCTGATAATTGATCAGAAGGATTTATGCAAGGCTACTACCAAGAAAGATAAAAAAACTCTTATTCTTGCCGTACCAATGCTCTGTAGCTTTCCTTAGACGAAACAAAAAAACGAGTTTTTTACCCGTTTTTTTGTGATAAACTATTTATGAGCTGGTAACAATATTTTAAAAGTTGAGCCGACGTTCAGTTCACTTTCCACTTCAATAGAGCCTTTATGTGCTTCAACTATATGTTTAACAATAGCTAATCCTAAACCTGTTCCACCTGTATCACGGCTTCTCGCTTTATCAACGCGATAAAAACGTTCAAAAATACGATCAATTGCTTCCCTAGAGATACCTATTCCATTATCTTCTACTGATATTTCAATCCACTGATTTGAACGCTTAGCTGTAATCATAACAGTGCCATTTTCCTTCGTGTAATTAATCCCATTGTATAGCAAATTTAACATAACTTGTTTAAGTCGAGCTTCATCACCGATTAAGGACAAATTATTATCCACTTTCAATATTAAATGAATACCTTTTTTCTCAGCTTGGTCATTCACCATCGTCACACTATCCTCAATGAGGGGTGAAAGGTCAACTCTTCTTAATTCAATATCAAATTCATCTCTTTCAAGTTTAGATAACTGCAATAAATCATGGATCAGTGCTTGTAAACGATCACTTTCTTTATAGATAATGGTCAGAAATTTTTCTTGAAGTGAACGGTCTCCGATCTCATCATCAAGCATGGTTTCAGCAAAACCTTTAATTGAAGTGATCGGTGTTTTCAATTCATGTGAAACATTAGCAACAAAATCTTTTCGGATTTGTTCAACATGCTTTAGCTCTGTAATATCATGGAAAACAAATACAAGCCCTCGTAATTCTTTACTTTCATTAAAAAAAGGAACAGCTACAATTTCGATATAAAGTGTTTGTCCATCCTTTTCTAATATGATTGAGTTTCGGATCGTTTCCTCATACAAAAAGACTTTTTGAGCCGAGTGATAGATTTTTTTTTGTTTTAACACATGATAATACAGTTGATTATTAGCTTCATCTTCTGTTTTATCAAATAAATCAGTGAACTTTCGATTAATAAGTTGGACATAGCCTTGGGTATCTAATAACATAATCCCACTTTCCATATGATCGATCACTGTGAGTAATTGCCGACTATGCATTTTATCTTGTCTATTTAAATTTTGCAGATTAAAAGCTAGTTTATTAACCGCATAACCTAATTTATCCACATTGTAATGCGTTTTTTCATATGCTCGAACCGAATAATTACCTTTAATCAATTCCTGTAGAACGGCTGTAATTTGATTGGTTGGTTTAAAATAATTTAGGTGTATTTGATAAAGCATAACAATGATGAATGCGTAAGCCCCTACTAAAATAGTAACCATGATCGGCCGGTCACCACCACTTGCTAAAGGGACTAGTAAAATTAAGACTGTCAAAAACATGATGGTAACAATCGACACATAGATGAAAAATATAAATCGGCTGCTTTTCTTCAATCGCTAGGCTCCTCCATTTTATAGCCTAAGCCCCTAACCGTTTTAATGTAAACCGGTTGCTTGGTATCAGGTTCAATTTTTTCACGGATATGACTCACGTGGACATCAACAATCCGTGTATCACCTGAGAAATCATAATTCCAAACCGCGCTTAACAATTGATCACGTGATAGGACTTTTTCTTTATGTCTTGCTAAATAAACCAATAACTCAAATTCCTTTCGTGTAAAGGTCAAAACCTTGTCATCTATTGTCGCTTCATATTGCTCTGGATAAATAATCAATTGACCAATTTTAAAATAAGGCAGTTCACTTTTTGTTTGTTTATGGGTTCGGCGAAGAATCGCTTTAATACGTGCAATAACCTCTTTCGGGCTGAACGGTTTGGTTAAATAATCATCCGCCCCTAATTCTAGGCCAAGAACCTTGTCCAATTCATCATCTTTGGCTGTGAGCATTAGGATAGGAGTATCTGTTTTTTCTTGTCTTAATTTTTTACAAACTTCTGTCCCTTCCATTCCTGGTAACATTAAATCGAGTACAATAAGATCAAACGGTTCATGAATAGCTTTGTCATATGCCTCTGTTCCAGAATAAGCAACAGCTGTATCGAATCCTGCTCTTTCAATATTGTATTGCAGCAGTGTAACGATTGATTTCTCATCATCAACAATCAAGATCTTCTGTTTCATCATCTTGCCCCCCCACTGTCTTTATACTAATCATACAATGTTCGTCTCAAATTGTGAATGAATAAGACCAGAATAATATGTAAAATTTTATTTACAATGTTAAAATTTCTTTATTTTAGTATTCAACAGTTGAAAGGAAAAATACTGACAAATGCGCATTTGTCAGTATTTTAGTTGTACAATACGTTGGTGAATATAAAGTTAAAATGAAACAAACTACGCTTTTTCTGTTGGGAGTGCGAAATAACTTGGTTTACACTTATAATAACTTGTGCATTGAGGACATATGGCTATCAACATTTTTTTATAAAAATCAAATAACGCTTCATTCTAAACACAAATCTATCGAAAAATAACCAAAAAGAATCACGATTCAAAACAGTTTAACAACTGTTTTGAATCGTGATAAACATGTCGACTAAATTTCTTCACCAATATTATTGGACAAAAAAACTTTAATCCATATTTTTTATCAATTCATTGGCGAAGTTTGATGTCTTCACTTCTTTTGCTCCATCCATTAAGCGAGCAAAGTCATAAGTAACAACTTTTGAACCAATTGTTTTATTCATAGATTCTGTGATTAGATCGGCAGCTTCATTCCAACCTAAGTGTTCAAGCATCAATACTCCAGACAAGATTACGGAAGACGGATTAACTTTATCAAGGCCCGCATACTTTGGTGCTGTACCATGCGTTGCTTCAAAGATTGCGTGACCCGTCTCATAATTAATGTTAGCACCTGGTGCAATACCGATTCCGCCAACTTGTGCTGCCAATGCATCCGAAATATAATCGCCATTAAGATTCATTGTCGCCACAACATCAAATTCTTTTGGACGTGTTAGAATTTGCTGTAAGAAGATATCTGCAATCGCATCTTTGACAATAATTTTGCCTGCTTCTTCTGCTTTTCTTTGTGCCAGATCAGCAGCATCACGGCCTTCTTTTTCAACTATCTTATCATATTCAGCCCAAGTGAAAACCTTATCACCATATTCCTTTTCAGCTAATTGATATCCCCAATTTTTAAAGGCACCCTCTGTGTACTTCATAATATTACCCTTATGAACGAGTGTTACACTCTGGCGGCCTTCTTTAATAGCATAATCAATGGCTGCGCGAACAAGGCGGTGTGTACCTTCTTCAGAGACAGGTTTAATACCAATTCCCGATGTTTCTGGAAATCGAATATTCGTTACTCCCATTTCATTTTTCAGAAATTCAATTAATTGTTTAGCTTCTGTTGATCCTTTTTCCCACTCAATACCAGCATAAATATCTTCTGTATTTTCTCGAAAAATAACCATGTCTGTATCCTCAGGCCGTTTAACAGGTGAAGGAACCCCCTCAAAATAGCGAACAGGACGAAGACAAGTGAAAAGATCTAACTTTTGACGTAGAGCAACGTTTAGTGAGCGAATACCGCCCCCGATTGGAGTAGTTAAAGGACCTTTAATTGCAATCTTGTATTCTCTAATAGCATCAAGCGTTGCTTCTGGAAGCCATTCTCCAGTTGTTTTAAATGCTTTTTCACCAGCTAATACCTCTTTCCAAACAATGCTCTTTTCACCATTATATGCTTTCTCAACAGCCGCTTCCAATACACGACTAGAAGCAGCCCATATATCTGGTCCTGTCCCATCTCCTTCAATAAATGGGATGATCACATGATTTGGCGTATTCAAAACACCATTTTCTACAATAACTTTTTCTCCTTTTGACATAAAAGGTCCCTCCTAAATATATTTTAGACTCTATTTCTAATAGGAAATACTTTCTCACACTACCATCGATAAAAGACGATTCTTTTTACTCATGTAAATAGAGACTATTTATCGATCTGAAATTGGCGTATAAACAAGATCTTGTGGGCCAATGTAATTTGCACGCGGACGTATTAGTCGATTATTATCATATTGTTCAAGCATATGAGCTATCCAACCTGAAGTCCGGCTCATTGCAAAAATCGGAGTAAATAAATCGTGGTCAATCCCCATAGAATGGTATGTAGATGCGGAATAAAAGTCTACATTTGCAGGAAGACCTTTTTCTTTTTTCATATAATCTTCAATAATTTCTGAAATTTGATGCCATTTTTCTTGTCCAGCTCTTTTCGTGAGCTTTTTGGACATTGCTTTTAAATACTTTGCTCTTGGGTCGCCTGTTTTATAAACACGATGTCCCATTCCCATGATTTTTTCTTTATTGATGATTTTCTCTTTTAAGAAGGGAAGAGTCTGGTCAACTTCACCAATCTCCATGAGCATCTTAATCACTTGCTCATTAGCACCACCATGAAGCTCTCCTTTTAAAGCGCCAATTGCCGCTGTTAAACCCGAATATAAATCAGACAAAGTTGCCACACAAACACGAGCTGTAAAAGTTGATGCATTTAATTCATGGTCAGCATGCAAAATCAATGCCTGATCAAATGCTTCTACTTCTAGTGGGTCAACTGGCTCACCCTTTAACATATACAAAAAGTTTTCAGCATAACTATATTCCTTTTTAGGCTTTATCGGTTCTTTGCCTTGACGCATACGAGAAAATGACGTTATTACAGTTGCAATTCGTGCCTGTAGTCGAAGGGCTTTCTCCATTTGCGCATCTTTATAAGTTAGCGCATCATCTGGATCATAAGCACCCAATAAAGAGATCATGGAACGTAAAATAGACATTGGCTGTATTTTTTCTAGGTCCATGTACTGTAAATGTGTGTAAATTTCTTCTGGAAGCTCCATCTCTTGAAATAGCTGCTCCTTAAAATCAGTTAATTCTGACTTATTAGGTAAGCATTTATACCATAAGAGATATACAACTTCTTCAAAGTTTGAATACTTTATCAGATCATCAATTGAATAGCCTACATATGATAGCTTATTATCAATAATAGACGTAATATTTGATTCTGCGACTATAACCCCTTCTAGACCCTTTACTGTTGACATATCGTCTCCTCCCTTTACTGAAAAATTTAAACGATGTAATCAAGCAAAACTTCACACGGTGGACATATTTTATTATTGCTGAATGGAACTCTCTCTACGACAACGATTACCTGTCCCACTATAAACAAACATGATTTTGCATTGGGTGTTGATCGCTAATTTGTCATATTTAGATTCCGCTCATATTCTTGAAGTGGTGGTCTTAAAACCAGTTAAGCAGCAGTAATACGTAGTTTAATTGGTGAAAAAGAAATCAACAATACGCATAATCATATAGGCGATTCCTGCACCAATTAACGGACCCACAGCTACCCCTTGTAAAAAAACAACGGCAATAATGGTACCCATAACAAGTGCTGTTGTTAAATGCGGATCATTTGCAAGTAAGTCTAGTCCCCCTCTTGCCACAAGAGCAACAAATAGACCAGAACCTAAAGCAATCCAACCATAATAATTTTTCACACTATCAGCTAACTCTTTAAAACCAATTTCTCCTGTTGCGATCGGGACTAATACTGAGATCGTAATAATAGTAATACCTATCGTCATTCCTTTTTCCTGTAAAAATGGGAATGCCTTTGTATCCAGTTTCAATAGTTGAATCCCTAGCAATACATAAACAGCTATCATAATTGATTGGTTTTTTCCAATGTAGCCTAGTATAAATAATAAAATTAAAAAGACTGTCGATGAATTGATCATACTCTAACTCCTAAAGTTAATCATACCTTAAACCTTTCTTATCCTAATATATTATCATAAAAGATCAGAATTATAAAAGATCTGGGCATGATCTGTTTTATCTTATCATATTTTAAACTATAAACCTAGTAGAAGACAAGCAGGTGATTGAACTGACGACTACAGATTATAAAGCGATGTTGCTAAGGATATTAAATATTATCCTAATCATCAGTCTAAGTGCTGTGATTATTTTTTTAATCACCAAATACTTATTTCCTTTCATCATTGTTATTGGGTTGAGTGCTCTATTACAAAAACCCGTTCAATTTATTAAACGAGTATTAAAAGTTAACCATGTTATTGCTGTTTTAATTAGTCTTTCATTAATTTTAGCCACCATCATCATTGGATTTGGTCTGATCATTATCTATTTAATTGACATATTTGATACCATTATTATTCAATTTCCATTTTATTTCAATACAATTATTGAAGCCTTTAAAATTCAATTAGATCATTTTGTTACGTATACCCTATCTAATCTTGAGCAACTTTTAAATCGATTAAACTTTAGTTTAACTGAATATTTAATGAACATGATGGACAGCCTTTACGCTTTAGTCTTGTCAATTAGTCAGAAATTAGCTAATCAACTTGTTCCTTTTGTATCGGAAACAATCATTCAAACGATTGAAATTACATCAACATCGATTATTGTTTTAATTCTTACCGTTTTATTAAGTAAAGATTGGCAGGTATATTTAGAGAAAGTTTCTCAATCACTGCCGCAAAGTTCAATCAAAAAAATAGCTGAGGTTCGCAAGCACTTTATTAATATTGGTTGGGGGTATTTGAAAGCACAATTAATTGTCTCCAGTGTAACGACTCTTATCTTATTGATAGGTTTTAATCTCTTGAAGATAGAAAATGCTTTAGCATTAGCGTTCACTTTTGGGTTAATTGATTTAGTTCCTTTAATTGGGGTTGGCTTGTTACTTTGGCCATGGATGATTTATTCATTAATCACCGGCGGGTTTATTCTAACTATTAAGTTATCAGTCATTTATATTATTATTGTCTGTGTAAGACAATTATTAGAACCACGTTTAGTTTCAAAGCAAATTGGATCGAATTCTTTATTTGTAATCGGCATAGGTTACCTGTGTTATTCACTATTTGGCATTTTTGGTCTTCTATTCACACCACTTATTTTGATCTCTGTTCAAACTATTAAAGCAAGTGAGCTAGACCAAATCATGCTACATTATATTCGCTTTGGAAAGCAATTGCCTTAAAAGCGGCGATAAATAACGGTATGGCCCCGATTAATCATATTTTGAATAATAGCTTTAAACCAATTTTTTAGTAAAGGACGTGTGAATGGTAATAATAAAATTAAGCCTACTACATCTGTAATAAAACCTGGCGTTAATAGCAGAATACCACCTAATAGAATACAGATACCATCAAAAATTTCTTCAGTGGGACGTTGCCCATTTTGCATACTTTGTTGAGCTCGTCTCAATGTATCGATCCCTTGCTGTTTTGCTAAAGTTCCACCTATTAAACCTGTTAAAACAATTAGGCCAATAATTGACCAACCACCGACGTGTGAACCCGCCCAAATAAACAGGGCTATTTCAAGTGTAGGTATACTAATCATTAATAATAATAGCCATTTAAACATTCGAACACTCCTCATCTGCAGAACTTCTGAAGAACTTTTTTACATTGATTAAAAAAATTTACTACTGCTAAGCCTTTATCAAAAAAACCTAGTTTTCTAAATGCTATTTATATAGTCTTTTTAATAGTGAAAAAAGGGGTTATAACCCCTTTTTCCCTACTGTTTTATTCATGTTTACTTAATTATAGGATGCTGGCTCTTCCTGAGTAAATATCGCCTTTTTTAGCATCCACTGTGATTTCATTTCCTTCTTCTAATACAGTCATAGCATTATCAACACCCACTATAACAGGAATAGCTAAGTCTAATCCAATTAAAGCTGCGTGTGAAGTCAATCCGCCTTCAACGGTGATGATACCACTTACTTTTTCTAAAGCTGGCATCATTTCTTTATCAGTACCTTGAGTGACAAGAATATCACCATATCTTACTTTTTCATTTGCTTCAGCTGCCGTATTAGCTATAGTAACGCGACCAAATGAGCTGCCTTTACCGATCCCTTGTCCCTTTGTTAAAACGTCGCCAATAATATGAACTTGCATCATATTAGTTGTTCCACTTTCACCCACAGGAACACCAGCTGTAATCACAATACGATCACCACGTTTTAATTGGTTTGTTTCTATCGCGCGGTCAATAGCTACGTTAAGAACTGCGTCAGTTGTATAGGCGAACTCACTAACAACTGAGTGAACACCCCATGTTAAAGCTAGACGACGGCTGGCTCCTTCATCAAATGTAACCGCAATAATTGATGCTTTGGGACGATACTTAGAGATCATCCGAGCTGTATATCCACTAACAGTTGGTGTTAAGATCGCCTCAACATCTAGATTCATAGCTGTGTGGTTAACAGATTGACTAATAGCATCTGTCATTGTCATCTCACTTGATTTTGTTTGCTTAGATAAAATCGCCTTATGATCTAGAGCAGATTCTGTTTTGATAGCAATATTATGCATGGTTTGAACAGCTTCAACTGGATAATCACCAGCTGCCGTTTCCCCAGACAACATAATCGCATCTGTTCCGTCAAAAATCGCATTAGCGACGTCAGAAGCTTCTGCACGAGTAGGTCTTGGATTACGCTCCATTGAATCTAACATTTGAGTTGCTGTAATAACTGGTTTACCCGCAATATTACACTTATGAATCATTGATTTTTGAACAACCGGTACATCTTCTGGTGGAATCTCAACCCCTAAATCACCACGAGCAACCATTAAGCCATCAGATACTTGTAAAATAGAGTCTAGATTATCTACACCTTCTTGGTTTTCAATTTTGGGTATAATGTGAATATTTTTTCCGCCATTATTGTCAAGGTGCTCCCGAATAGCTAGTACATCAGAGGCACGACGAATAAATGAAGCTGCAACAAAGTCAACATCTTGCTCAATACCAAATAAAATATCGTTGGCGTCTTTTTCTGTCATACCTGGCAAGTTGACACTCACATTTGGCACGTTTACTCCTTTTTTATTTTTCAAAGTACCTGAGTTCAATGCCTTTGTTTTAAGTTCTTTTTCCGCTTCAAGAATCTCAATAATTTCAAGCTCAATTAACCCATCATCTAATAGAATTTTAGAGCCGACATGTACATCATCGATAAGCTCGGGATAAGTAATAGCAAATTTCTCATTTGTTCCTAAAATCGTTTCATCCATTGAAATGTTAATTGTTTGACCCTTAACAATGTCAACCTTACCTTCAGCCATAATTCCAGTGCGTATCTCTGGCCCTTTTGTATCTAAAAGAATCGCAACTGTTTTGCCTAATTTCTTTGATGCTTCTCGAATATTTCTAATACGATTACCATGTTCCTCAAAATCACCATGTGAAAAATTCAACCGGGCAACATTCATTCCAGCTGCAATTAACTCTGTTATCTTTTCAACGGATTCTGAAACGGGGCCAATCGTACAAACAATCTTTGTTTTCCTCATTACTTTTTTCCTCCTTCGTATTATAAAGCACTATATTATCTATATCACTCACGCTCCGGTATGATTGCGTCCGGAGTGCTTAACTTAATCAGCAAGGTGTTAGAATCCACCTCTAATTTGAATAGCAACATAGGATTTATTTTCACACTTATAGAAGTGATGTCTTTACTGATCAAGTTAAATTAGATAGATAGTTCACCCATCAATTTATATAAACTCATATTCAAGTTATGCGGCTTGTTAAGAACATCCGCAATACGGTGGTGAGTGAGTTGATTGTTCTGAATACCAACCATAATACCTGCTTCACCCGCCAGTAGTAAGTCAACTGCTTTTGCTCCAAGGCGGCTGGCAAGAACTCTGTCAAAACCAGTCGGTCGTCCGCCACGTTGAATATGCCCTAATACTGTCACTCTTGTTTCAAGTTTAGACGTTTGTTCAATTCGCTTTCCTAGTTCAATTCCACTCCCCACGCCTTCAGCCAATACAATTATACTATGCCTTTTTCCACGAGCATGTCCTCTCTTTAAACGTTCAATTACGTTTTCAAATGGCTCATCACGTTCGGGGATAATAACACTTTCAGCACCATTTGCTAGCCCTGACCATAACGCCAAGTCTCCAGCATCACGACCCATCACCTCAATAACATATGTACGTTCATGAGAAGTTGCCGTGTCTCTGATTTTATCGACAGCTTCAACAATAGTATTTAGTGCCGTATCAAATCCAATGGTAAAATCAGTGCCAGGAATATCATTATCTATGGTACCCGGAACACCAATACATGGAATACCTTTCTCAGTTAATTTGGCAGCGCCTTTAAATGAACCATCACCACCGATGACAACAAGCCCTTCAATACCTAGTTTTCTAAGTTGCTCAATTGCTTCTTCTTGCCCATCATCTGTCTTGAATTTCTCTGAACGAGCAGAGAAAAGCTTCGTACCACCTCGCTGAATAATGTCACCAACAGAGCCTAATTCCATTTTTTCGATCTTACCTTCCATCAAACCCTGAAAGCCGTTAGAAATACCATAAACTTCTACGTCATGGTAAATGCCTTTTCTGACGACAGCTCGAATAGCGGCGTTCATACCAGGTGCATCACCACCACTTGTTAAAACACCTATCTTTTTCATATCATTCACCTCGATCCTGAATCTACACTATATAAGCTTAACATAATAGCATAAATATATCCTAAAATAATATCAATTAAGATTATACATGAAAGCGTGCAAAATCTCACCCCTAAATATGTATATTTAGGGGTGAGAATTAAATAATTTTACTAACAAATTATGGTTAATTAAATAAGTCCATCTTTACTCTGAAAATTAATCGTGAAATTCTCCTATTTTCTTGTATTTATTCCATCTATTCTCTATCAGTGTCTCCGCTGGAATACTACGTAAATAATTCAGCGATTTTCTTATATGAACATCCATATAGGCAACCTGCATCGTAAAATCACGATGCGCCCCTCCTCTTGGTTCAGGAATAATATCATCAATAATTTTTAACTGCTTTAACTCTTCAGCATTTAATTTTAATGATTTAGCAGCGTCTTTTGCCTTTGATGCATCTTTCCACAGGATACTAGCAGCCCCTTCAGGTGAAATGACCGAATAAATAGAATTCTCTAACATATAAATATGATCTGTTAAACCGATACCTAAGGCACCACCACTACCACCCTCTCCAATCACAATCGAGATACTGGGGACAGATAACTGAGCCATAACTTTTAAATTATGAGCAATGGCTTCACCCTGTCCTCTTTCTTCAGCTCCCTTTCCGGGATGAGCACCTTTTGTATCAATTAGCGAGATAATCGGTCGATTAAACTTCTCAGCCAATTTCATCTGGCGTAAAGCTTTTCGATAGCCTTCCGGATGAGCACTAGCAAAATTACGATAAATGTTTTCTTTCGTATTTTTACCGCGCTGTTGTCCAATTACCGTGACAGGCTGATCCTTATATTTGGCAATTCCAGTTATAATCGCAGGGTCATCACGAAATAGACGATCTCCGTGCAACTCAATAAAATCCGTAAATAAATGTTCAATATAATCTAAAGCGGTTGGACGCTCGGGGTGTCTCGCAATCTGTACACGATCCCACGGGTTTAAATGCTCATAAATGTCTGTTTCTAATTTTCCTAATCTCGTTTCTAATTTAGAGATATCTTCCTCTAAATCTAATTCACTTTCAACAGCCATCTTTTTCAGTTCAGTTATTTTTTCTTTTAATTCAAAAATAGGCTTCTCAAATTCAAGGATATGCTTCATGTTTAAATACCCCCTGACGAATGCAGATCAAGTACAGTTGTTAACAATTGTTTTAGTTCTGACCGTTTAACAATCCGATCAATTTGACCATGTTCTAATTGAAATTCTGCTGTTTGGAAATCCTTTGGTAATTGTTCGCGAATTGTTTGTTCGATAATTCGTCTACCTGCAAATCCAATTAAGGCTCCAGGCTCAGCAAAATGATAATCACCTATTGAAGCAAAGCTAGCCGTTACTCCCCCTGTTGTTGGATTAGTCATCACAACAATCATACAGCCCCCAGCTTGATTAAATCTTTCAACAGCCATCGACGTTTTTGCCATTTGCATTAAACTAATCATACCCTCTTGCATTCTAGCACCACCAGATGCTGTGAACATAATAATGGGGAGTTGCTCATCTTTTGCCCGCTCTAATGCACGGGTTATTTTTTCTCCAACAACGGCACCCATACTAGCCATTCGAAAAAAAGGATCCATAACAACAAGGACTGTTTCTTGCTGATTAATTCTTCCTTTTCCTGTAACAATGGCATCTTTTAAACCTGTTTTTTCTTGGTCTTTTTGTAATTTTGCTTCATAGTCAGGAAAGTCAAGCGGATTGTCCGTTACTAAATTCGAATCCCACTCCTCAAAACTATCTTCATCTACTATGCTTTGGATTCTTTCCATAGCAGTCATTTTATGATGTGAACCACAGGATGGACAGACGTGCAGATTATTCTTCCACTCTTTCTCATAGAAAATCTTTGAGCATTGAAGACACTTTTCCACTAAACCTTCAGGAATGTCCTGTTTCGCTTTTTCTGTTGGTATCGCTGCATATTTCCTCTTTTTAGTAAAAATACGCTTAATTTGCATCGTGAGTCCTCCTTGTCTAGATCGCTTCTCTTTTTAATCAACTATATATTTATTATCATTATGAATTTGAAGCAACACCAGATTCTTGAGCAGCCTTCGCTACAGCTTTGGATACTGCTTCGGCTACTCGATCATCAAAAGGATTAGGTATAACATATGATTCTGTTAAATCCTCTTCAGCAATAAGTTCGGCAATCGCATGAACGGCAGCAATTTTCATCTGTTCATTAATCTCTGTTGCTTTTACCGATAGTGCACCTTTAAATATCCCTGGAAAGGCTAGTACATTATTGATTTGATTTGGATAGTCAGATCGACCTGTACCTATGATTCTAGCCCCTGCTTCGATGGCATCCTCTGGAGTAATTTCCGGATTAGGATTTGCCATTGCAAAAATAATGGGATCTTGATTCATTGAACGCACCATTGCTTGATCAACTAAATTAGCCAAGGAAACACCAATGAATACATCTGCCTCAGTTATAATTGTTCTTAAATCGCCTTTGACTTTATTTTTATTAGTCACTGTGGCAATTTCCTCTTTTACTGGGTTCATTCCCTCATCTCGTCCTTGATAAATGGCACCACGGGAGTCGCATAAAATGATATCCTCAACACCAAAATGAGTTAGTAATTTTACAATTGCAATTCCAGCAGCACCTGCACCATTAACCACAATCTTAATTGAAGAGATATCTTTATCAATCAGTTTAAGGGCATTGACTAAACCTGCTGCTGTGACAATTGCCGTTCCATGTTGATCATCATGAAAAACAGGAATATCTAATAATTGCTTCAGCTTTTGTTCAATAACAAAGCAATTAGGAGCAGCAATATCCTCTAGATTTATACCACCAAAATTCGGTGCAAGCAACTGTACAGTTTCAATAATTTTATCGGGGTTTTGAGTATCTAAACAGATTGGAAAAGCATCAACATTAGCAAAATTTTTAAATAAAACTGCTTTCCCTTCCATGACAGGTAAAGCTGCCTGAGCCCCGATATTTCCTAATCCAAGAACAGCAGATCCATCAGAAACAATACCGACCATATGACCTTTCATTGTGTATTGATAGGCTTTATCTTGATCTTCTTCTATTTCAAGACAGGGTTCTGCAACACCTGGTGAATAAGCGAGACTAAGCTCCTCTTCATTCGAAACAGCTACTTTTGCTTCAACTGATAACTTCCCTTCATTATCCTTATGCATTTTTAAAGCTTTCTCTTTTAATGTCGTCAATCGAATTCGCACCTTTCTTTTTTATAAAATTAGATTTATCATCTGATCTTTATACTGAGATGAATGATCACACTAAGAAAAATTACTTAAATATTTACCTCGCAAAAATAAGTGCCTTCCTTAATCTTGTTACCAGTTTTTCTCCTTGAAACAAATAATCGCCAATCAATAATATCACTTTTTTAGGGCGAGTAACCGCACTAAGAAAAACAACTAAGCATTCATATTGTTTGAAAACATTAGGCATCTCTACACTTAAAAATCTTCAGCTACTCCCCACGTTCTGAGTTTGAAACTAAGATTATGATTATTTGCCTCTCTGAAAAGTTTTGTAAAAACACCGAAGTCGGCAAATCCACGTGAAAATAAAACCCAAAGTTTACTCAAATGATTATTGATAAAGACTAATACTTTCTGCTAACAAGAAAAGGATAATCTGATTAATCAACCTCTTTATTATATCAAATTAGTACCTGGTGTAAATAACAACAACTTATTTTTAGAAAAGACAGTCTATTGAACCTAGTATGAATACAGGTCGGATCAACTTGATAAAGTGAAACTTTATTCAGTGAAAGTTTGGCGACGCATAGAACGTGCCAGTGCCGACAATGCCACAAGTCTTTTCGGTGGAACGAGTAATCGCACTAAGGAAAACTACGGAACATTTACAAGGTTAGAAAAACTTGGCTTATCACCAAATCTCTATGGCGAATGCCATCGTTTGACTTAGACGATCGTCAATAAAATCTTTTATTTGTTTGATCGTGCAAGAATAAGTGTCTTTCTTATTCTGAATCCCAGTCCCAAGACCTGATGGCTTTGTCGATCAGTCAGTTGCACTTAAAAAAAACTGATAACCACCTATATTTAAATTACGTCTTCAAAAAAGAATGAAAATGATCACGTCGATTAAGCTCATCTTGCCCTGACTCTGGGACGTATCGGTAGTTAGCCGAAATACTTTTATTCTCGATGCGTCATTTTCATCGAACTTTTTGAATGTTTGTTTAACATGAATTATTGTAAAACAACATTGTCTTTGCCAAAGTGTTTTTTTAACGATTCTAGTGCTCGATATTGATTAGCTATATAATATTGTTCAGCTAGCAAAGATGTTTTATTTAAATCAGCTTGGTGAATCACGACTGGGATAGGCCCTGGATAACTCTTAGCTAATTTTTCAATCATGATTAAGTCAGAATCTAAATCCTCGCTATAATCAATTTTAATAAATAAACGTAATTCTTGCTTATTGTTAGTTGATAACTCTGCTAAATTTAGGGGTGAGACTTCTTGAACAATCATTTGTTCTTTTCCCTGCCGTAATTCTTTCTTACCTTTGATAGTCACAAACATTTGCTCCTCAAGCCACGGTCTAACCTCACGATATAGATCGGGAAAAATAACGCCCTCTATTTCTAAATTCTCATCAATTAAACGAACAAATGCCATTGAGTCCCCACGTTTAGTTCGAATTGTTTTTATATTTTGGATAACTCCTGCAAATGCTATATCTTTGATTTGCTCGCTTTGATAAAAATATACCAAGTCCATAATACCTTTTGCCCTTAAAGTACGCCGATTAATTTCAAGCGGATGATCCGAAATATATAAGCCGAGTAAGTCTTTTTCAAAGTTAAGCTTTTCTAATAAATCAAACGGTTCAACCTTTTGATAGTTATCTTCTAAATTTAGGCTATCACCAAATAAACTTTTCTGATCGCCAAGCCCCCCAAACAATTCTCCTTGTTCAATGGCTTGATCAATTGACGCTAAAATCGATGCACGTTCAACACCAAACTCATCGAACACTCCAGCTAATGCTAACGTTTCAATAGTTGCACGGTTGACAATTTTCATTGACACACGCAAACAAAAATCAAATAAGTTCTTAAAAGAACCGTTTCTTCTTTCCTGAATAATTTCATTCACAACTGGATAGCTAAGCCCTTTAATAGATGATAAACCCATTCGAATCTGTTCATTTTCCGGTTGAAAATAGTAATAGCTCTTATTAATTGAAGGTGGCAGTGATTTGATCTGATGCTGTTTCGCCTCTTTGATAAATTGAGTTAATTTTTCCTTTTCTCCAGTCACTGTATTTAATAATTCAGTTAAAAAATATACAGGATAATTAGCTTTAAGATAAGCTAATTGGTAAGCTGTCATACTGTATGCTACCGCATGGCTGCGTGGAAAGCCATAATTAGCAAACCGAAGAATCCAAGAAAAAATTTCATCAATAATTTGTTTGGAATAACCTTTAGCTAAACAGCCATCAATGAATTGTTGCTGCAATTCTTCAATATTTGTTCGTTTTTTCTTGCTAACCGCTCGTCGTAATAAATCTGCTTTCCCTAAACTTAAACCCGCAAAATGCTGAGCGAGCTGCATAATTTGTTCTTGATAAATTAATACGCCATAAGTTTTCGACAAGATTGGTTTTAAGTCCTGATGTATATAAGAAACCTTTTCTTGACCATTTTTCCGTTTGATGTACGTTTCAATAAAATCCATTGGACCCGGGCGGTAAAGAGCATTAACAGCAACAACATCTTCAAAAGAAGTCGGTTTTAAGTTTTTTAATACATTTTTCATTCCTTGTGATTCAAATTGGAACACACCGTTTGTTTCTCCTGCTTGAAATAATGCAAAAGTAGCTTGATCATTTAATGGAATTTGATTTAAATCTACTTTTTCACGCTCATATCGAGCAATCATTTTTAAAATCCGTTCAATAGTTGTTAAATTCCGTAAACCCAAGAAATCCATTTTTAATAAGCCAATCTTCTCTAAATCATTCATCGCATATTGTGTCAGTATATTCCCAGATGAGTCTGAGATAAGCGGAACAAATTCCACTAATCTTTGATCATGAATAATAACTCCAGCAGCATGTGTCGACATATTTCTTGGTAATCCTTCAATAAGGCTAGCTATTCTAAAAAAGCGCTGTAAATATTCATTTTGTTTAATATAGTCCAGTAATACTTGCGAGCTCTTAATGGTTTTAACAATCGATTTTGCACCTTGCGCAGGAATTTCATTTAAGATAAAAGTTAAATCTTCACTTGATAACTGAAATACTTTTGCCAGCTCTCGGATCGTCGAACGCGTTTTAAAGGTTCCAAAAGTGCCAATTTGAGCAACATATGGCTGACCATACTTTTCTTTTACATAATCGATTACCTCATTTCTACGGTAATCAGAGAAATCAATATCGATATCAGGCATAGAAATACGCTCTGGATTAAGAAAACGTTCAAATAGTAAATTATACCTGATCGGGTCAATATTCGTAATATCTAATAAATAGGCAACTAATGAACCAGCAGCAGATCCTCGGCCTGGACCGACTAAAATGTTTTGAGATTTAGCATAGCGAACAAAATCCCAAACAATTAGAAAATAATCACTAAATCCCATTTGATTAATAATCGATAGTTCATAGTTTAAACGGGATTCAACTTGTGCCTGATCAGTGTTGGGATACTTTTCAACTAATGCTTGCTCACATAATTGCCGTAAATATATCGAAGACTCTTGCCCATCTTCTAAAGGAAATTGTGGTAATAATTGTTGCTCAAAAGTTAAACTCAATTGACACTCATTTGCTACTTTAACTGTTTGATCAATCAGCTCTGGATAGTCTTTAAAGTAAGCTAAAGCTTCTTCTTGGGTAAAAAAGTGGCGATAGTGTTGGTCTTCGTTCCCCTCTGTTTTACTCTTTTTATCAATAGCACGCAAATAGAAATAAGCCTGCTGATCTGTTTGCTCTAAATAATGAACATCTCCCAAGCCTACAAATGAGAAAGAAAGCTCTTTACATATATCTAAAGTATCAAGTTCAAATCGTGTTAAACCAATCATTGGCTTAACTGGCCAAAGATCAACAAATTCAGTAAGTGCATCCAAATCTTTATTCTTGACATATTCACTTAAACTTGTTGTCTGTAGAGGTAAGATAACCATACAATCAAATATATGCTCAGTAAACTGAGGCAATGTTATTTTCGGTTGTTCCGATGTTTGAATAATAGAGCTCATGTTCATTAACGATCGATAGCCCTTGCTACTCTTGGCCAACACAATAATTTGGTTTAGTTGATCATTAACTTCGACTGTCGTCTCCATCCCAATTATTGGTGTTATATTCTCTGCCCGACAGGCTTGATAAAATTCAATAGCGCCATGCAATACATTACGATCTGTTAAAGCAACAGCAGTCATGCCATCTCGTTTGGCCTTTTTAATTAGTTGATCAATTTTTATTGTACTATTCATAAATGTATAACCACTTTTAACTTGCAAATGAACAAACGACAATCTACATGCCTCCTTCCATAATAACCGACTACTTATATTATAGCTGATTATTCAACGATTTGAAAAATAAAACATAGACCAGCTAATCAGATCATAGATTAACATAAAGAGAAACTTATATTAGAGGTCGTCATTTTTGGCTCCCAAAGGGTTTAAGTAAATGGCGTATTTATAAAGCGAAACTTCAATCAGTGGGAATTTTTCGACGCACAAGTCTCTTCGGTGGGACGAGTAACCCGCAAATGGCTTCGGTGGGGCGAGTAATCACAGCCCCAGTCCCAAGTCTCTTCGGTGGGACGAGTAACCGAACTAAGGAAAGCTACGGAGCATTTACATCGCAAGAATAAGTGTTTTTCTTATTCTGAGTCCCAGATGCTTTTGCTAGGACAAGTAATCATATACACAATCTTACAGAAAACCATAACAAAAAATTGAATTCAAGGTATCAAGTATTAATAAAATGAAAATATTCACTCAAGGAAACGAGCGAATGCGAGTTTTTCTAACGAAAAGGAGTAAAAATAATGGAGGAACGTTTTTTTGCTACGATGATCCAATGTTTTTTTCTCGCTTTAGGTGTTATTATCGGCGGTGCCTTTATCGGAAGTATCGGGGCATTCGCAAGTGGTGAACCCCCTTTAACCTCAATGGGACGGATAGCAAAAAGCCTTCGTATCTGGGCTATTGTTGCCGCAATCGGGGGGACATTTGACGTTATTTCTAATTTCGAACGCGGTATCATGGAAGGGTCAACAATTGATATTGTTAAACAAATTTTGATAATCATAACTGCCATGGGAGGCGTACAAGTCGCCCTACTCATTATAGAATGGTTTATCCAAGAGGAGATAAGTTAATGCATTTCCCACCCTTTTATAAAAATAAAAATTGGCAACGGCTTTTCGTCGGAATCTTTATTGGGGGTATTCTCAGTTACTTTGTCTTCATCTATATGTTTGGTCAATTAATGGAAAAACGAATTGAAGAAAACTTACAATTACGTACAGAAAAGCAAGAACTGGAACTTGCCTATCGGACATTAGAAGAAAATATGTCTGATTTAAATGATAAATATCAGCAAAAGTTACTCATTCATTCAGTTGATATTGTGATTATAAATGCAGAAGCATTCAGGTTAGATCGCTTCAGCTTACATGAACTTGAAGAATTGATCAAAAATGAAGTGAGTGATATTTTAGGAAAAGAAGTAAATACTTTTACTGAACATTACCCTTTATTAATAAAAATGGTTGAAAACAAAACCTATGAAATTAATGATTTATCATATCAAGCAACAGTTAAACATTTATTCATTAATGAACGTAGTGAAATTCACATTGAACTCGATATCAAACGCTAAATAGGTATTGTGGTATGCCTATTTTCACTTAATCTTTTAATATTTATAAGATGCTTATTTCCATTTAGCCTTGCTCCTTTATCCATTGTTCATGTTCTCCTTTGACTTTGTAACTCTTTTTTTTTAGGTTCAAACTTTGCCTTTTCCTCTTCTGATAATGCTTGATCATATCCTTCAAGAAGAAAAATCTGGCTCACCCCATTTTACGGTGAGCGCTACTATGCAGAGTAGATTAAAAATAATGACACTTATCTTTTATCGCTTAACATGAATGCTAAATACAATAACACATAATCGTTCAATACTTTTGGATCATACCCTGTATACTTGTATATTTTATTTAGTTTATATTGAAACGAATTTTTATGGATAAATAATTTGGCAGCACTTTTGGACAGACTCTTATTCGTTTCCCCGTAGATAAACAGTACTTCCTTTAATTCGTTATAATCAGAATCGGGAATACCCGTTAAAATTTTATCACTGAACGTTTTTCTACTACTATTAGACAAACATGAGCATAGAAGTCCGATATCCATATTGTTATATTCAAGTATGGGCTGTTTTTCATACGACACATTCCAAGCTAAAGCTTTTAAAGCACATTGAAATGAATCTTTGGCTTCTTTTTCAGATTGACTAATAGGACCCATACCCCAAAAATAGGGTTGTCCAATGGTCCGACTAATTTTATGTGTTAACAATTCTAGCGATCGTTTGACTGATTCATAATTATCATTTTGAACAAATAAATAAAGTTGCTTATTCAAAATCATATATTTATATTCAGGAGTAACTAAAAATTCTTGATCTAATATTCGATATATTTCTTCATAATAGACTTGTGTTAAATTTTCTAATTGTCCCACAGCTGAAATATGTGGCTGCGTGTAATTGTAATTAAAGATCTCATTATTATCAGAAGACATAATCGAATAATCAAATGTTAGTAATTTTTCTATTATATACCGGGATTGATTTCGCTTCTGTAAAGTAAAGTCTTTTAAAAAGTCCTCTTTAATGAGTATTTCAGTCATTTTCTTAATTATTTCACCATTCTTCATTACTTTCTCTTTTTCACCTGTAATTCCAATAACCCCAATGACTTCTTTTTCAAAAGTAATGGGCATATTAATGCCTTTTTTACTGCCCGTGTATTGGTTGTCATCTTCAATGACAACTGGCTGCTTGCTTTTGATCGCTGTTTCAGCGCCACCGTGAAAGCTCCCAATTCGAGATGGATCAGTACTAGCTATGATAATGGCTTCGCTATTCATAAAATTAATTTCCTGAGCTAAAACAATCTTCATTTGTAAAACAATTTCTTGAGCAATTGAATCTGATATTTCCAATTTTAAGTCTCCTTCTTGTGCATTTCTTAACATAATACCATTGTATTTGTTCTACAGACTAAAAACAATCCCAAAATGATTAGTCCTTAGAGTGTAGTAAGCGCATTCATCATTTAGTAAAATTGAGACAAATAATATTAGAGGAGGATCACAATTGGATATACAAGTAACCGCTTTAGGTGCAATTATTGGCTTAATTATTGCTATTATTTTAATCTTTATTAAGACACCACCGGTATATGGTCTTTTAATAGGTGCATTGGCTGGGGGATTAATTGGTGGGGCGAGTTTGGCTGAGACCATCGAATTGATGATTGGTGGAGCTCAAGGAATGATGACAGCTATTTTAAGAATTTTAGCTGCAGGTATTTTGGCTGGAGTATTAATTGAAACCGGGGCAGCTGAGTCGATTGCTCGGACCATTATTAGTAAAATAGGAGAGACTAGGGCATTATTTGCATTGGCTTTAGCCACATTAATTTTAACTACTGTTGGAGTTTTTATTGATATTTCTGTTATAACAGTTGCACCCATCGCATTGATTATTGCTAAAAATACTAATATCAGCAAAACATCTATTTTATTAGCTATGATTGGTGGAGGAAAAGCAGGAAATATCATGTCTCCAAATCCTAACACAATCGCTATTTCAGATGCTTTTGAAACACCTTTGACATCTGTTATGTTGGCTGGTGTGATTCCAGGAATTGTCGCTTTGTTTGTAACGTATTTCTTAGCGAAACGCTTAACTAACAAAGGTGTAGCCGTTACACTAGATGATATTGATAGTGATGAAACATCTGATATAGAATTGCCAAGCTTTATCAAAGCATTATCTGGACCCGTCGTTGCTGTTATTTTACTTTCACTAAGACCTTTATTTGATATCGTTATTGATCCAATGATTGCTTTACCATTAGGCGGAATGGCTGGGTCATTAATTATGGGTAAATTTAAAGGCATTATTGATCAAGCCTCATTTGGCTTAAGCAAAATGTCAAATGTTGCTGTCTTGTTAATCGGTACTGGTTTAATCGCTGGGATTATTTCAAACTCAACATTAGGTGATGTGTTAATTAACTTTATTTCAGATATAGGATTGCCTATTTATTTATTAGCACCTTTATCAGGTATCATGATGTCAGCTGCAACAGCTTCTACAACTTCAGGCTCAATTGTAGCCAGTTCCGTATTTAGCACAACAATAATGGAATCTGGTATTACAGCAATCTCTGGTGCGGCTATGATACATGCTGGTGCAACAGTATTGGATCACTTACCACATGGAAGTTTTTATCATGCAACAGGTGGAAGTGTTCAAATGAATTTTAAAGACAGATTGAAAGTTATTCCTTATGAAACTCTAGTCGGTTTAGTTATCACCATCATTTCAGTTATTATTTTTGGGGTACTCGGATAACACATTTGATTAATAGGTAGGAAGGATGTAAGTATGAAAATTGTAATCGCTCCCGATTCATTTAAAGAGAGTATGACTGCGCTTAAAGCAGCAACAGCTATTGAAGAAGGATTTAAAAAGATCTTACCAAATGAAAAATATGTAAAAATTCCAATGGCGGATGGTGGAGAAGGTACCGTACAATCCATTATTGATGCTACAGGTGGAGAGTTGAAAACATTGACTGTGACTGGTCCTCTTGGAGAATCACTAGCAGCATTTTATGGCTTGTCTGGAGATAAGAAAATTGCAGTTATTGAAATGGCTGCTTCTTCGGGATTAGATAAAGTTGAACTAAGTAAACGAAATCCATTAAAAACAACAACATATGGATTCGGTGAATTAATAAAAGATGCACTGAACGAAGGAGTTGAGGAAGTCCTTTTAGGTATTGGTGGTAGTGCAACCAATGACGGTGGTGCTGGAATGATTATGAGTCTAGGCGGAAAGCTCTTAGATGTAGATAAAAAACCAATCAAACCTACTGGAGAAGGACTTAAAGATTTACATTTTATCGATGTCTCAGGTATGCATCCTCGTATCAAAGACGTGTCTTTCAAAGTAGCATGTGATGTTGATAATCCATTAACAGGTTTAAATGGGGCGTCTCATATATATGGTCCACAAAAAGGCGGAACTCCAGAGATTATTGAACAACTGGATCAAAATTTACTTCACTTTGCGGATCTTGTTAAAGAACAACTCGGAAAAGATATCGACACGCTTCCAGGGGCTGGTGCTGCTGGTGGATTAGGCGGAGGGCTTTTAGGTTTCTTAAATGCTGAGCTTCAAAGAGGTGGAGATTTACTAGTTGAGATGCTGGAAGTGAATGAGGCAATAAAAGATGCGGATCTTGTGATTACTGGTGAAGGTGGTATTAACCACCAGACACAATTTGGTAAAACACCGATAGCTGTGTCTCGTGTTGCGAAACAATATGATATTCCTACCATTGCTTTAGCAGGGTGCTTAAATGAAGGATATGAGTCTATTTATGATGAAGGAATTATTGCAACGTTTAGTATCATTCCAGAATTTACTTCATTAGAAACAGCATTAGAAAATGGGTACAAGAATTTGAAAGCTGTATCAGCTAACATCGCAGCTATTATTAAAGCATCACAATCATTGTAAGATAGAGGGAGAAGGTACATGGTGTACTTTCTTCTTTTTTGTGTCTATCTGATTTAGTGGAGTCATATAATGAGTCCATGAATTGAAATATTTTATGAAATCAATGAATAAGCGTGGAACAATTTCAGGCTCACATTTACCAACTCAATCCTTCTGCTTATTCGCACCTTCTAGCAGTGTGCAATCTAAAATCACTAAACCTGCTCATATGAACCTCTCACGACTGAAGTCACGAGTATTTGATAAAAAAATCGAGTTACCATAAGTGGCACTCGATTTTTCATTTCCAAATTGACTTCTCATTCTTTTTCTTCACAGCAATCCAAATTTCACTATAAACATGATCAAGATGGCTATAATCTTCTACAAAAGAAATTTCAGGTGCTTCCACTAACTCATAATCTGAGGAAGGGAGCCATTCGGCTGCTATTTTCGCCCATGTTTCCTGCATCGCTTTAGGGAACGTCCCTTGTGATGAGAAAATAGCCCAAGTATGATCAGGCACCTCAAGCACATCCAATCCTTTAAAAGGACCTCCTTCATCCGTCAACACACCAATCATATGATCTAAATATCCTTCCTCATGTCTTCTTCCCTCGTCAAAATGATAGGATGCATTAATGACTTGCTTGGGCTCTATGTTAGCATGTTGTTGCATCTTCTCTTTCTGTTGCTCTGTGATACTATTCGCCAATTGTTCAATTGCTGGATTAACTCCTTCAAATTGAATGGGGACCTTTTTACTGACACCAATAATTTTAAATGCTTCTTTTTCAACAATTTGATAATTCATTTCTACTCCTCCTTGAACCGTCAATTGAAAGGTGAGTTTAGGAAATGTTTTAAGACACTTCTTATTCTGCTTTTTTACTTCAGAAGGGTTAAATCCAGCCCATTCACGAAATGCCCGAGAAAAACCATCAACAGAACTGTAACCATATTTAAAAGCAGTATCAGTCACATTGACATCCTCTCGCAATAAATCAAACATTGCATTTGAAAGCTTTCGATTACGAATATAAACTGTCAAAGTCATCCCAGACAAGAAAGAAAACATTCGCCGAAAATGATAAATCGATGTACCGACAATTTTTTCTATTTTCTTCTCATCGATTCCCAAACCCAAGTTCTCCTCAATATATTGTAATGCCTCATTCATCTTGCTTTGCATTTCCTCCCCTCCCTTCCATTGATTCAAGTATAGGTGTTACCAGTAAAAATGACTCGATAAAAAATAAACGGGTTTTATCGGAGTCGAATATTAGCCGCTAGATAAAACCCGTTTATATTTTATTCCGCTAGATACTATATAAGTGTTTTTCCGGCTATGATAACAAAAAAATCGCACAAGGATGTGATGGCTTCTTTCTTATCTACAAATGCTTTCAGCGTAACAAGCATTTATGGTTAATCCCAAAACGCGAGTGTTTTAGTAGAACAAGAACATCTTCTAACCTAAAAATCTCATTTATATCGGACTATTGAACAACATCTATTCAGATTGACAAACCCTTTTTAAAGCTAGGGTTAGCTGATCAGCTTCATCCCAGCTATAAACAGTTGCACCAGAAGCTAAGGGATGCCCTCCACCATTAAATTGTTCAGCCACTTCATTAATCTTGACCTGCTTAGAGCGTATTCGAACACGAATTTGTTCGTCCTCTTCAACAAACATGGCCCAACAATTAATGTCTTTAATATCTCCATAAATATGGACAAGTGCACTTGTTTGATCGACTGTCACTTGATATTCATTTAGAATTTCCTTCGTAAGCTTGACCGTACAAACTCCCGCTTCATCAATTGAAAGCTGATTGAGTAAATACCCTTTCAATTTTGCAAGTGGAAGCTCAAGATTATACATATTTTGATAAATTTCTGTTCGATCAAATGGATATTTGACAAGCTTTGAAGCGATAGCAAATGTTTTAGCAGTTGTATTTGGATATAGAAAGCGCCCTGTATCACCAACAATCCCTGCATAAAGTAAGCGAGCCACCTCAGTAGTCATTTCTGAACCTAAGTTTGCAGCATGTGAAATAAACATATAGATCATCTCACAGGTTGAGCTTGCTTCTGTATCAACCCAGTTTAACTCGCCATACTGTTCAACAATTGGATGGTGGTCAATTTTAATAATTTCTTTCCCAGTCGCATAGCGCTGATCATCAATACGTGGACTATTGGCAGTATCACAGATGATAACTAAAGCATCCGAGTAACTTTGATCCTCAATAACATCCATTGTGGCTAAATAACTAAGGGTATCATCATTTTCTCCAACACAATAAACTTCTTTATCTGGGAAATTAAATCTGATCCATTTCGCTAAACCCATTTGTGACCCATAAGCATCTAAATCTGGTCTAACATGACGATGGATAATAATACGATGATATGAACTTATTTTTTCAAAAATTAAATCTAAAGTATCCATTCGTTTTAGTATCTTCCTCTCTTTTTAATAACGATCAATTAGCTGCCCAATTAAAACAGCCTTGCCAACAATTTCTTTTTCATGATAAACTTCTATATCGATTTTGACTGATTTCCTTCCAATTTCAAGAACCTTTGGAATAAGATCGATTGTATTCTCAATTTGAACAGGCTTAATGAAATAGACAGAAATATTTTCAGCAACTAAATCCCCTTTTTTCATATGAGCCATAACCCGGCTACTTACTTCTGTAATAAATGAAATAAAGACACCATTAGATAAAGTTCCTAATGAATTTGTCATTTGTGGGGTGATTTGTGATTTGAAAATAAATGATGAACCTTCCTGCTGCATTGTTAAGCCACTTGTGACCACATCATCAATCGTCTCTCCCACTTGTGGCTGTCGTTGAACATGTTGAAGTGCCTTTAATACATCTTGCCTAGATATGAGACCGATCAAATGATGGTTTTGTCCAACAACAGGGACTAATTCAATCGCTTCCCAAATCATCATATGAGCCGCGTAAGCAAGGGAGGTTTCTTTAAGAACAGTCATTGGTGCTTTAGTCATTACTTTTTCTACCATCGTATCCTGACCTTTTCCAATCACATCTTTTGAAGTAACAATTCCTACCACACGTTTTTGGTCATCAACTACTGGATAGCGTGTATGTGTCGTTTCTTCATTTAATTGATACCACTTGGCTAAGTTATCTGTCCGATGCAAATAATGGGTCTTTTCAAATGAAGTATAAATATCTCCGACTAGGACGATTTCCTTCTTGATTAGTTGATCATAAATTGCTCTATTAATCATCGTTGCCACAGTAAAAGTATCGTAACTGGTTGAAATAATGGGTAATTTTAATTCGTCTGCTAATCGTTTAATGTGATCATCCGTATCAAAGCCACCTGTGATCAAAACAGCTGCACCTTCTTCTAATGCAAGTTGTTGTGCTTCTGTTCTATTACCAATAATCAACAATGAATCCTTTTCTAAATAGCGAAACATAGCATCTTTTTGCATCGCACCAATCAAAAACTTATGCAAGGTTTTGTGCAAACCTTCTCGACCGCCTAGAACTTGTCCATCAACAATTCCGATAATTTCTGCAAAAGTGAGGTGTTCAAAGTTTTCTTTTCTTTTTTGTTCAATTCTAATGGTGCCAACACGTTCAATTGTGCTAACTAAGCCTTGATTTTCTGCTTCTTTGATTGCTCGATAGGCTGTACCTTCACTTACACTTAAATCTTTTGCAGTCTGTCTAACAGAAATCTTGCTACCAACCTTTAATGTTTCAATATGTTTCAATATTTGTTCATGTTTAGTGGCCAAGCTCGTCACCTTTCCTTCTAATCTGTACTATGTTCTTTTCGGTTAGTGTTATTATACAGTTTTTCAATCGAAGTATCAATTTCAGCCTATTTAAATTTACCTGAGCCGATCTTCTATATTGAGTAGAAAACTCATATACTAATAACAAACAAGGTTTACAAGTATTATTTTAGTGGTATATTATGATATAAACAGTAAGGGAGTGGTAGAGATGCCAGCAGAAGTTTATAACCGTGTTGTTGTCGCTATTGATGGATCACAAGCTTCTTTAAAAGCTTTTAAACGATCTGTACAAGTTTGTAAGCGTAATAATGCTGATCTCATCATTGCACATGTCGTTGATACTAAAACCATATCAACTGCCGAAACATATGATCAATCAATGATCAATCGTTCAGAAACGTATGCAAGTAAATTACTTAATGACTACAAAACACAAGCAGAAAAGGCAGGCGTGAAAAATGTCGAAACACATATCGACTATGGTTCACCGAAAGTAAGAATACCTAAATATGTAGCTAAGTCTTTTAATGCTGACTTAATTATGTGTGGGGCAACAGGGCTAAATGCTGTTGAGCGTTTTCTAATCGGTAGTGTATCTGAAAACATTGTCCGCTATGCTCCTTGTGATGTCTTAGTCGTCCGGTCTGAAGAAAATGATGATGAAAAAGAAACTGAGGAATAATCATTTTAAAAAACTAGCTAATTTCCAAAGACATTAACATCGAAAGATAAATAAACAGTACGAAAGCAAATCAACCTTTAATCTGCTTTCGTACTGTTTTTATTTACGTTTGTCATTCGTAATTTAATTTTTATCATTTTGGTCAAGAAGACTCCATCCTCAAGCGTAAATTAGGGTGAATATGAACTGTCTTTTCTTTATAAGAGAACTCCTGTTCGCAGGGTATGATATCCCTATACGAAATGTTCTTTGAAAACTGGATATATAGGGTTGTGACAAGAAATGCTTTGTCACGTAAAATATCCAAGTACGACCCGGTCCACACATACCGAAGTTGCGAAAACCAAGCTAAAGTAGGGTGTGTGATGCCTCAGGCGTATAAAGCAGTTAAACGTTCACCGTAGGGACTATGGATAGAGCCTGCTAAAATAACTGATGGTTGCACTGGTGTTCGCAGGAATCTCCAGCTTCAGGCTTAGAAACCAAGGTGGAGTAGTTCAATTATAAAGCTAGTCGAGCTACGTCACGAGCAATCATAACTTCTTCGTTAGTAGGAATCACAAGAACTTTTACAGGTGAATGTGGATAATTTATTTTTGCCTCTTGTCCTCGAGTTTCATTTAGAACAGGATCCCAATAAACACCCATAAATTCTAATCCACTTAAAACCCGTTCTCTTACAGTTGAACTATTTTCACCAATACCAGCTGTAAAGATAATCGCGTCTACACCACTCATTTTTGAGGCATATGAACCAATATACTGATGGATACGATCAGCAAAAATCTTTAATGCTAGTCCTGCACGTTCGTCACCTTGGCTTGCTTTTTCCTCAATATCACGTAAATCACTAGAAAAACCTGATAAAGCTAACATCCCACTTTCTTTATTTAACACATGAAGAACTTCATTCACATCTTTTCCTGTTTTGTCCATAATATATGGAATTAGAGCTGGATCAAGACTTCCTGAACGAGTTCCCATCGTTACCCCTTCCAGTGGAGTGAAGCCCATTGTTGTATCAATAGACTTTCCGTTTTCAACCGCAGCAACACTAGCACCATTACCAATATGGCAAGTAATTAAACGCAGTTTATTTAAAGGCTGATTTAAAATTTCAGCTGCACGCTCTGAAACATATTTATGACTTGTTCCATGAAAACCATATTTACGAATACCAAAATCCTCATAATACTCATACGGCAAGCTGTACAAATAAGATTCAGGTGGCATTGACTGATGAAATGCCGTATCAAACACAGCAACTGCAGGTACATTTGGTAAAATTTCTTGAAATGCTTTAATACCCGTTAAATTGGCTGGGTTATGCAATGGAGCTAGCTCAGATACTTTTTCAATCTCAGTGATGACTTCATCTGTAACAAGAACTGAGTCACTAAACCGTTCTCCACCATGAACGACTCGGTGACCCACACCATCAATTTCTTCAAGTGATTTGATTACACCAGAAGCTTGAAGCCGCTCCAATAATAGTTCAACTGCTCTTTCGTGGTTCGGAATATCAGTGGTTATTTTATCTTCTTGATCACCATACTTTAAGCTAAAAATAGAATCATCGATTCCGATTCTTTCAACTAACCCTTTGGCTAAAACCTTTTCTTCTGGCATTTCAATCAATTGAAATTTCAATGATGAACTTCCAGCGTTAATAGATATAACTTTACTCAAAATAATTCAATCCTTTCAATTCCCTATTTAGTTAATTTATAATACCCCTTCTATATTAACGAACAATCGACATAAATTGCAACTAGATCGTCACAACTATTTGTGGTATTTATCATGGTTAAATAATTAATACCCTGATTGCTCAAACCAACGATTCATCTTGCTAACAATATTTTCTGTTGCCTTGATATCCTTAAAAGATGGCAACTTTGCTAATAAAGCTTCTTTTGGTGCTTTGGTTTTTTGACCTTTTTTCTGTAAGACAAGCAAACTTTTTGCGTTTTGCTTAGATTTGAAAATAGAAGCAGGTAATTGTAATAAGGCAACTACATGCGCTGTCTCATGAATTAGGGTATACAACTTTGAGGCTTGATCACTGCTGAATAATGTATTTGGAATGACAAATATCAAAAATCCAGCTTCCTTTGTATAGTTTAAACCTTGCTCAATTAACAAATGGTGAGCATAAGAATGTTCATCTTTGACATGAACTTGAAATGATTTTGCCCGTTCATCATCTGGATAGTATCCTACTGGTAGATCAGCAATCATTAAATCAACGGGGTCTAGCAAGAAGGGTTGTAAACTATCCTGATGGAAAAAATCAATTTGATTTTTTTGTAAATTGGCACTTAATACACTGAGTTCAACTAAAGTTGGATCTACTTCACTTCCATATGCCTGAACCGGCTTGTTTAATTGATTCATGATAGCTGTTAAAAGATTACCTGAACCAGACACTAGATCGAAAACCCTAATTTCTTCCTGTCCATGAAAGATTTTTTCAATTATGTAGGTCATATAACTGGCAATCGTATCAGGGGTAATGACATGTTGACTTTGTACAGCACCCTTTAACCCCTTGAGGATGGCTAATTCAATTACTTTTCTAATTTGATCTTTAGCTAAAGTTTCAAACTTTAACTGTTTTATTTTTTCTATCAAAGGATGATTTGTATCTGTTTCTTTTTCAGTGTCCTCTTCAGCCCATATTACATTTAGAATATCAATTAATGCATCTAGATAATTTCCTTCGACCTGTCTATCTTGTTCCTCGACTAATTGATCTAATTGCCTAAAATGATGTTCGATCAAATTTATCCTCCTCCTTATCCAATACTATAGTATAGCATAGACGAAATGAAACGTCTTGATTAACCTTTCCAAAAATAAAAAAAGGCTTTGACTCAATCGTTTTCTAAACGATGATTCTGAAGCCTTATCAAATTTAATTATCATGGTCAGGTTTTTTTTGCTCTAACATCTCTTTAATCTTTTCGACTGCTTGTGGGGCAACTTCAATAAGTTTATCATATAAATGATTTTGGTCACGTAAATGTATGATCTCATTTCCTTGCTTATGGGTAACCAAAAAGGCGATTGGGATAATAGAAACACCGCCGCCACTTCCTCCCCCGAAAGGCAGAGTAGATTCTTCATTATTATTTTGTTCTTGATCAGAATTTTTCTGATCAGGAAATTCACTCCCCCCTGCTGCAAAACCGAAACTTACTTTTGAGATGGGAATAATCGTGCTCCCATCAGGTGTTTGAATTGGATCACCAATGATTGTCTTGACATCAATGATGTTCTTCAGTTGTTCCATTGTTTCAGACATTAGACCTTCAATGGGATGTTGTTGCATAATTTTTGAGCTCCTTTATCATTTCAACGTTTAAATTTCATATAGATAGCTTGTCCTAACTTAATTGAAAACATGCATTGGCAATATGTTTCAAAACCATACTGATTATAATTAGGATTAACTTGATAATGTATGTCTTGTGGTTGATTAAAATAACTGCTTAAAGCGCGCATGACAATGCTTTTCAAGGTCATTAATAAACTAACACTTATAGCCGTTTGATTGGCATGTTCCAAACCAATTGTTGAATTCCAATTTAATTGTTTCAGCTTAATTTTTTTGCTGAATTTAGGGCTTTTATTCTTCTTTTTTAAAAGAAAGGGTTGAATATAGTCATCAAAAAAATCTGTAATTAAAAATCGATATTCTCTTGAATAGACAGGAATAAACCCTAGTTTGCAGGTAATCTCTAGATTAATTTCTTCATTTATTTCCAAAGAAACCTGACAAATTAAAGGGGAGAAAAATAAAATAACGCCGATAATAACTAGAAAAATAATGAGTATACTCAACCACAGCATTGTCTTTTGCTCCTATTCATTAAAAGTTTAGAGGTTATTTAAATTATTTCCAAAGTAAGCAAAAGTCATTCTTATGTTGTTGAAAATAGAAAAGAGTAGCGCTTTATAAAAAGCCCTACTCTTTGTTTATAATTATTTTAGTTAGTTTGATTGGCCACCTAATTGTTGTTCAGCCATTTGTACAAGACGTTTTGTGATCTCACCACCAACAGAACCGTTAGCACGTGATGTTGTATCAGGACCAAGGTTGACACCAAATTCTTGAGCAATTTCGTATTTCATTTGATCAAGTGCTTGACTCACACCTGGTACTACTAATTGATTACTATTGTTACTTGCCATTTCTGTATTCACCTCCTCCTTAATACATCTCTAGAATATGTAGATTTGAGGGTTTAATACAGAAATTTATCTGGTAGTTGTTACATGTACAACCTTACTTTACCTAATAATCGATCACACCTTGGTATGACTGCATCAACAAGAGGTTTAATATGACTTCCAATTTAAGGAGTGTGATAACATCAACCCATCCGCTTAGAGAAAATAGGAGATCCCTTGAACATACAAAGGATTTTTTTCGGGTGGTGTTTCACTGATAGGACCTTCCTTATTTCGCTAAATAAAACGAAACTTCAATCAGTGGGAGTTTTACGGACGTTATCTACGATACATTAAAATAAATCGTTTAGTGGATCATTCTCTTGATCTTGGTTAGAAATATTTATAACTTCAATATTATCTAATAATTCAGCTAGCTCATTTTTAAGATCAAGTTGACTTTCATAATATTCTACTTTATCTTTTTTCGGTTTTGTTTTTGGTGCACTCGGGACAAAGATTGTACAACAATCATCAAATGGTCGAATAGAAATTGAATAAGTCCCAATCTTTTCAGCAATTTTAATGATTGAACTTTTATCCATTGTAATTAAAGGACGTAACACTGGGTAAGAGGTCACTGCATTAATCGCATGCATACTTTCCATGGTTTGACTGGCTACTTGTCCTAAGCTTTCACCTGTCGTTATTGATAAGACCCCTAATCGGGAAGCAATGATTTGACTTATCTTCATCATCATACGGCGCATTACGGTCATTGAATAGCCATATGGGATTTCACGATGAATTTTTTGTTGCATAGCCGTAAAAGGAACAACGTGTACATTTATGTCATGCCCATATTCTGATAATTTTTTCGTTAAATCTAAAACCTTTTCTTTGGCTGCTTCACTTGTATAAGGAGGGGAATGGAAGTGGATTGCTTCAATTTTGACCCCGCGTCGCATCGCTAAATATCCAGCAACCGGGCTATCAATCCCACCTGATAACAATAACAAACTTCTTCCTGATGTTCCGACAGGTAAACCTCCTGCCCCAAGGTAACGTGCTGATGTAATGAATGTATGTGCTTTTCTAATATCAATATTTACTTCAAGATCGGGCTGGTGCACATCCACGGTGATGTTCTCGGTATTTCTTAATAAATGAGCGCCAATAATTGGATTTAACTCTTGAGAGTTAATCGGAAAATCTTTGTTTGCTCTTCTTACTGAGACCTTAAAGGTATGAACATTTTCTTCTTCCTTTAAAGCAAATAAAGCTGCAGCTTTAATGGATTCCAAATCATTTTCAACTTTTATCGCCAAACTTAAACTTTGAATACCAAAAATGCGCTGGCAAATTGAAATAATCTCAGTTGGATTTTCACCATTCAAAGTGATGCTCATCCGATCTCTTGAACTGTGTATTTTAATTAAGGGAAATTTCTTCAATTGATTGCGAACATTTTCGTGTAATTGATTAATGAATTCTTTACGATTTTTTCCTTTTAAAGAAAGTTCTCCATAGCGTATTAAAATGTGATCATATATCATAATTATTTACCTCATAACTTCTTTTAATTCTTTTATCATTCTTTTTAATGCGCGAATGAATAATTCGATTTCTCCTGTTGTATTCTGATAAGAAAAACTAATCCTCAATGCAGAATTGCGTTGTTCTTTTGGGAGCTGAATAGCACGTAAAACAGCACTTTCATCTGGTTTTTTTGATGAACAAGCAGCTTGCGTCGACACATAGATTTGCCGTTCTTCTAAAGCACGTAAAATAACTTCTGGCTTAAATCCAGGGATTGAAAAATTAAGAATATGTGGTGCTTGATTTTCAGGTGTATTGATGATGACTTCTGAAATTTGATTAAGTCGTTTCCGCATCAAATGATTAAGCTGGCTTAAATAGTCTGGATGATGCATTTTTTGTTCTAATATTAATCGTATGGCTCGCACCAATGAAACAATTCCAGCTAAATTCTCTGTCCCTGATCGTCTATCATTTTGTTGTCCGCCACCATGGAATAATGGGAATAATCGAGTACCTTCTCGAACATAAAGTAAGCCAGTTCCTTTTAAACCGTGGACTTTATGTCCTGAAACAGTTGCCAAATCAACATGGCAATCCTTCCATTTCAGATCAACCTTACCAAACCCTTGCACATCGTCAACATGAAAAAAAGTGTATTTTCGATCTTTTAACAATGTACCAATTTGTTCGATTGGCTGAATGGTTCCCATTTCGTTATTAATATGCATAATACTAACGAGGATGGTATCATCTCTTAAGGCTTCTCTTACAGAATCAACCGAGACGACCCCTGATTGATCAACAGGCAAATAACTAACTTCAAAACCAAACTCTTCCATTGCATGAAAAGCATTAAGAACTGAAGGATGTTCGATCGACGTTGTAATCATGTGTTTACCGCGATTTTGGTAAGCATGGGCAATCCCTTTAATCGCCATATTATTTCCTTCTGTACCACCAGAAGTAAAAATAACTTCATTTGAATTAACCGACAACAATTGACTGACTTGTTGATATGATTTTCTTAGTAATCGATCTGCTTCCAAACCAAATTGATGTGCTGAAGAAGCATTTCCATAATATTTTTGTGACACTTGAACAAAACTTTCTATGACATCATCAAGGGGTTTGGTCGTTGCACTATTATCAAAATAAATCATCGTTATTCTCCTTCAGTTATCATTATCTTACCTTAACTAGCAGTAAAGATTCGCGAAACCTTTATCAATCGAAATTTCACTTATGCATTGAATCATTTTACCATAACTCATTTGTTAATTAAATCATTTATTCCCCCATCATCCATGATGTATCCATAGAAAAATCCCTAGCCATAGCCGGGATTTTTAAAATTAGCTTTGATTAATTAGCGAGAGTAAATCATCAACAGATACAGGATGATCCTTTTCAAAATCATATAATATATCGTTAAAACGACTACTAGCTTTCTCTTCTAAAGTTTCTGGGACTCTTTCAGGTTCAGTATCTTCTTGTTCAATGATCTCAGCTAACTCTTCAACTTCTTCAACAATTTCATTATTTTCTATGTTTTCCTCGTCAAACTGTGTCTCTGATGTTGCTACCAAATTGTCTTCTTCTTGTTCTTCCTCAATGGGTTCTTCTACATATAACTCTGCTTCAGTGTTTGGTTCATCATCAAGTAAAAAAACAGCAAAAAATAATCCCCATACACTTAATGATAATAACCCTATACTAAAAATTGATACAATTCGCATTTTTACCCTCCATTAACTTGGAACTTTAATCCTTGTTTCAAGGCGTTGTAACGCTCCTGGATCTATATCCTCTAATGTTTGAGAAGCCGTTTCAAGTGCTTGCTCATAATTACATTCTCTAAACATCTGTTCAGCTTCTGATAATTTTGCAGCTAAAACAGGATATTGACTTCGATATCGATTAGCGTACTGAATAATTCGTTCGATTAAATAAGCTTGTTCAATAATTGAATCTGTTTGTTCAATTAATGTATGCACAGAACTCGTTGCATCCTTTAATACATGACTGACTTGCCCCATATCCAACGGTTCTTCCGCTAACTTCTCTAGCACAAGTGCACATTTGTCAGTTGCTTCGTCCATTTGATTCCAGATAAAAGATGGAATCCCAGGTAAGTTACTTTTCTGTATGTTCCGATTCGTTTCAAACAAATCACGCTGCAATGTTTGAATCTTTTCTTTTGCTTCCATTTCATCTTTACGAATCGTTCTAATTTGCTTTTTAAATTCTTCATGTGACTGTTTTAACTTTTGTAAATCTTGACTACTTACTTCTAATTCATCTTTTAATGAGACATAGGTTTGTTTCTCATCTTCTAGATCCTGAGTAATTTGTTTATATTGGCGTTCTAATTGGTGGATCCATTTTTCTAGATTAGAATATAGCTCAAGATCACTGCCTTCTAAGTAATAAGTTTTCTGTAAATTGGTTACTTCTTCACCTGTTGCTTTAAAATCATCAACAACTTCAGAAATCAGTTTTTCAAAACTAGCTAAATGCTTATCAACATAACTTCTTACTTTTGATTCTTGCTCTAATATCTCATATATTTCTTGGATTCGTTCTTCAATTGTCGTAACAAAATCAAAAACTGATTGATCGTCCGTTTCCTCAATACGCTTGACATACGTTTGTAACTGCTCTGCCAAACCCTGAAGTTCTTTTTGGAAATTGTGATAATCAATTTGATAACCATCTTTTTTCATTTGATCGATGCCATTTTTCAATTGTGTAATTTGGTCGGGTAATTCTAACTTGCACTTTCGATAGATTGCAGGAAAATCTTCAATCCGATTCATCAAATCGTCTAATTCATGTTTAACGTTATTAATTATTTGTCTTGCTTCATAGTAATTTCCTTCTTCTGTTTCAACATAAAACTGATCAAGCTGAGCTTTTTGAACATTAATTTCTGCTTCAAATCTTTTTTCTGCCTCACCAAATGAATGTAAATCCTGTAAAAGAGCATTTCTTAAGCTCTTTATTTGCGGAATGACTTCCTCAGCTAATTTACGGCTCTGCTTTTCTGAATCAAGTAAATCATCTAATTCATTATACATATTCTCAATGGTTTGTTCAGCTTCATTAAGTACCTTTTCAACCGCATTTAAGCTTTTTTTAGCAGATGGAATTTTAAACCGGTCTGCTGATTCTTCAGCATCAAATAAATATTCTTCTATATCAGGTAGATCACGTGTCAAAATTCGGTCCCAAGTATCTTTCCACGATTCAAACTTAGTCTGTGTTTCTCCAGATAAACGCAAGGCTTTGACTCGTTGCAATTCAGCCGAGACATTGCGATTCATAATATCCATTTTCCAAGACTCTAGTTTATCCACTCGATCATAAATCATCTTTCGTAAAATTAATCCCGTAATAATAAGCGCTATAATAATGAGAATAAACCCTATAATATAGGCAACCATGTTAATCCTCCCCAGTCATATCAACGATTCAATTATATTTTAATGTTATATTAATTGTTAAATTAGCTTATTTATGTCATAGTTATAATTATCATACCATGAATAGCAATCATTTTGCTAAAAAAAATCAAAATAAATCGATTTTTGACATTTTTTAAATGTTTTTTTATTAACAGACAGTATGACAAATAAAAGGGTGTCAAAGAGAGGGATTTTTATGTTAGAAAAAAAAGAAACCAATGATTGTCAAGATAAAAGTTATCAATTACTCGTCAAACAATTAGAAGCTTTAATTGAAGATGAGCAAGACCCCATAGCTAACCTATCAAATAGTTCTGCACTACTCAATCAATTTTTGGATAGAATTAATTGGGTTGGCTTTTATTTACTTAGAGATAATCAACTCATTTTAGGGCCTTTCCAAGGATTACCGGCATGTGTCAGAATTGAGGTTGGAAAAGGGGTTTGTGGCACTGCAGTTAAAGAAGAACAGACACAAAGAATTGCTGACGTTCATGAATTTCCAGGACATATTGCTTGTGATGCTGCTAGTCGTTCAGAAATTGTTATTCCACTATTCAAAGACAAGCAAGTCATTGGTGTATTAGATATTGACAGCCCAGAACTGGATCGATTCAATGAACTTGATCAAATATACCTTGAAAAGTTTGGTGAAATTTTAACTACCTATTTACCCACCAACATTTAATTTAAAATCAAAAGTACAAGTCATCATCTAGCAAGGTAATATTTGAAAAACCTTGTAGATTGATAAAGAATGACTAGTGACGAAAGAAAACTCATATTGATTTTATTAACGATCGACTGAACCATTTAGTTAGAAAATAGAGGAAAATTGACATGAAGAATATGTTTATGCTCTGTATCGAAGGTGATGTCAAGCAAACATATGATTATTGAAGAAATCTCAAGCATAAAGCGAAACATCAATCAGTGGGAGTTGGGCCTACAGGATGTAGGTCATGCATATGGTTCCGGTGGGGCGAGTCATCACACAAAGGAAAGCTACGAAGCATTTGCATCGCAAGAATAAGTGTCTTACTTATTCTGAGCCCCAGTCCCAAGTCCTTTCGATGGGGGGAGTAACCGCAACCCCAGATGCTGTCACAAATGTTTTCGGTGGGACGAGTAATCGCAGTCCCACCGAAAACATTTGTGAAAACGCTTGTGTGGCCAACGCCGTGGGACGCCTCAACGAAACCCGTTGTTGCCCCGAGTTTTACGGACGGTTATCTGTGATAAAAGAATGACTAACTAATGATTGCTTGATATTGATTTTTGCCCAATCGTTTAGCCTTGTACAACGCTTGGTCCGCTTGATCAAACAACTCATTTAAACTGACTTTTTGCTTACTATCCCATTGAGCTAAGCCTATTGATGCAGTTATTTTGGGGCTTGTTGAATATTGAATTAAAGAAAGGATCTTTTCTGCAAACGCCCTGCCCATCTGACTATTGGCTTCAGGTAAATAAATCGCTAGCTCCTCCCCACCCCATCTGGCTGCAAAACCTTTCCCATCAATTTCTCTTCGGATAATATTAGATACTTGAATTAAAATCGTGTCGCCAACATCGTGTCCATAAGAATCATTAATTAATTTGAAATCATCTAAATCCAATAACAAAAAAGCACCTTGTTGATCAATAACTAAATGTTCTTGACATTTCTCATCCAAGTACTCTCTTGAAAATAACTTCGTTAAATAATCTGTAATAACTGACTGTTCAAGCTTTTCCCGTAAAATAATGTTATCAAAAGCAAGGGTGGAATGTTGAACAAGAGATACCATTAATTTATATTGATCAAAGGTGAAATAGTAAGGGGCAGAATGCATAACCATAATAACCCCAATCAGTTGATCGGTCTGAATCATTGGCAGCAAAATGACTGAGCGGTAGGATAAATTAATTTCGTCAAATCGTTTATTAAAATCACTGATGAAAATAGCTTCTTTTTCCCTCTTTACCTTCTCTAAAAGAAAATGAATCGACTCAGCCATATCTTCTCGATGAAACAGCTCGGTAGATTCCTTTTCAACCATATAATGGTTAGATTCACTTAACAAAATAAAACCGATCTCTTCAACAGTAAATGATGTTTGAAATTGCTCTTTTATAAAGGCTGTGGTTGAAGGTAAACAATTTAACTTATTCAATTCATGCGCAAACGTATTGATCACCTGTAAATCTTGAATTAATAAATTAGATTGTTGATACAGTTGAGCATTTTCTAATGCATTTCCTGCTGTATTTGCCAACAATCGGATAAATTCAACATCATCATTAGGGATTCGGGTCACATCAGATGATGTCAATTGCATCACACCATATACACCTTGTTTCCCATTTAAAGGAGCATAAAGATTAATCTTATTTTTAGTTTCTTCGATTTTAATTTTACCAGTTAAAAAGGCTTGAGCACTTGCCTTATCAGCATATTTTTTATTATAAATTAGCTCTTTAACAGGGAGTGTTAAATCTTCTTGATAATTTTTCGACAAAATTAATTCACACTTGAAATTAGGATAAATTGAATAAATAATTTCAACAATTTCACTTAATACATCTCGTGGATTCATAGAAGAATGAAATTTTTTTGTAATATTGTACATCATTTCATACTTATTCGCTTGAGCTATGGATTGACGGGTTTTCCTAAACTCAATAATAATTTCTGCCGCATCCTTAACTAATTGGAGAATTTCCTCTTTTTTATCACTGGAAAAGTTTTTTCTATTTTCAGCAAAAAAAGTGAAATAACCAAAAACACCTTTATTATCTGATAAACTTGCTATGGAAACAGCTTCGTAAGTTTTACCCTTAACAAAAAGTTGTCTAGTGTTATTAGACAATTTTTTATATTGATCAATTTTTTTTATAATAGTTTTCGGCAGATTCTCAGGTAATTGAATCTTTGTCTCACACACTGCTTGAACACAGACATATTCATTTACCCAAGAATCATACATATAGAGGGCTACACCTTGAACTTTAGCTAACCATTTAAGTTGCTTCACTATTGTATATAACCATTGACTGTTCTGATAATACCGTTTTGGGTCATAGAGGAATAATTCATGATCGTCAGTTAGCTTGTATGATTTCATTAATTAGTTCCACCCACCTTAAGTTATTCATCCTGATCGTTACTAATCATATTATAACGCAAATATTCCAAATTGCCTACTATAAAAATAGTAAATTATGCTTAGCTTATATTTCGACTAAATGATTATTTCCCTTTGCTAATCACAGCTAAATCGACATTTTTCGTTTTTTCAATATCAAGTTAAACCATGACTTTATACCCTTCGCATTTTATTTGAAGACTACAGATAGAACGAAATTTCAATCAGTGGGAGTTTTACGGACAGTTATCTGTGACAAACAGTTGACTTCACTATTAGAACATCATATAATAGACTTTGTGTAAAAAAGGTAGCCTATGTGAACCACCGGTTGTTCATTTTGTTCCTTACACTAAAGCTTCGACTCCAATACCGCATATTTGTATGTTAAAAGTTGAAGTACTCAGTATGAATCCATCGTGTAACTTATAGAAGTGAGGATTTCTACTGAATAAGCCAAAAGTAAGGTGTATCGTGTAACTCTCTGCTGCTGGAGCGATGGTACATGAAAACAAAATGTCAAACGATTATGGAGCACAATATCTTGTTTTATGCAAAATTCTAATTATAAAGGAGAGAATGCACTATGGCTCGCTATACAGGTCCTGTATGGAAAAAGTCTCGTCGTCTCGGTATTTCATTGACTGGTACTGGTAAGGAATTAGATAAGCGCCCTTACGCACCTGGACAACATGGTCCAAACCAACGTAAAAAGCTTACAGAATATGGTTTGCAACAACAAGAAAAACAAAAGCTTCGCTTTATGTACGGTGTAAATGAGCGTCAATTTAGAACACTTTTCAACAAAGCAAGTAAAATCAAAGGGGTTCACGGTGAGAACTTTATGATCCTATTAGAATCACGTTTGGATAATATTGTTTACCGTCTTGGCTTAGCACGTACTCGTCGTCAAGCCCGTCAATTAGTAAACCATGGTCACATTACAGTTGATGGTAGCCGTGTTGATATCCCATCTTACATTGTAAAACCAGGACAAACAATTGGTGTTCGTGAGAAATCACAAAAGCTTGCAATCATTGCTGAAGCACTTGAAGCAAATGCCTTTGTACCTGAATATTTAACTTTTGATGCTGATAAGCTAGAAGGTAGTTACTCACGTTATCCTGAGCGTACTGAGTTGCCTGCAGAAATCAACGAAGCATTAATTGTTGAGTGGTACTCACGTTAAGCTAATTGCTACGTATATTTTAAACTTAAAACCTTTGAAACCTTGATTTATCAAGTATTTCAGGGTTTTTTTGTTTAAATTATTATTTAAAGTTTAGAATTTATACTTAACTATTTTCGTAGATTATATAATCAAGTTAGTCACCTAAAATAAAAGGCCATGTGAATCTCATGTTATATTGAAAGTACGACCAACCAATATAAGGAGAATTCACATGACCCATGTAAATACTATCACAGAATCACGGAAAGGGAAACACCTTACATTTGCTGAAATGAAACAGATTGAAGCATATAAGAAACTCGAGTTATCAAACCGAGCGATTGGCCGACTGCTTGATCGCAATTATCAAACCATCAATAATAATGTTAAGAAAGGGACTGTTACACAAGTCCAAAAGCAAACACAGAACGGCAAATCCTATTTTTATGAAAGAGCAGTTTATTTCGCAGATGTCAATTATGACGTCTATGAAAAGAATCGTTCGCATTGCGGCCGCCGCCCCAAATGGGTTGATGGACATGAATTTGTTGATTGGGCTGATCAAAAAATGCGACAAGACAAATGGTCACCTGATGTTGTTGTCAATGTAGCTAAAAGTGAAGCCTTCTTTCATGAATCCATCATTCCAAGCACGTCCACACTTTATCATTGGATTGATAGTGGCATCATGCAGACAAAGAATATGGATTTGTTAGAAAAGGTTGATCGAAAACCACGCTCCACAAAAGGCAAAGGACATCGAAATAAAAAGGTGCATGGTATCTCAATCGAAGAACGTCCAGAATCAGTTAACCAGCGAAAGGAATTCGGACATTGGGAAATTGATACGGTTATCGGTAAAAAGAAGGCTGATGAACCTGTTCTATTAACGCTTGTTGAACGTAAAACAACCTTTGAACTCCTCTTCAAAATTGATGGGAAAAGAGCAACGCAAATTGATGATACCTTACAACATATGATTAGTCAGTTAAACGGAATCGAAGGTGACATTTTTAAAACCATTACCTCAGACAATGGAAGTGAGTTTAGTAATCTATCTGAATTGTCTAAAGAGATTGATGTCTATTACTGTCATCCATACGCTTCCTTTGAACGAGGAACCAGTGAAAATCAACATAAAATCATCCGTCGTTTCTTACCCAAACATGAGTCGCTGAAAGATGTTAATGAGGATCAAGTCAAAAGGGTTCAACAATGGATGAATGACTATCCACGAAGAAACCAAAACTATAAAACACCTCACCAAGCATTTGTCTTAGAGCTACAGAAATTACAGCTGAATCTTGTTGCTTAAAATCATGTTTAACCCAGGTATGTCCCGTGATGGTGTGCATGGATCTGTTTGGCTTTAAAGCCAAACAGATCCATGCACACCACTAAAGCACAAATTCATGCCTTTACTGGCATAAAACAATATAACTTTGTGAACTCACTAAAATAATTATTCTAAGTGACTAACTTAAACTTGAAATTTAGGACTTAACTATTTTAAACCAAAATAACAAAAAGATTAGTAAACATCAAAGCAGCTGTCTCCATAAGTACATTTGGAGACAGCTGCTTTAACTTGTTATTAACTAAAATCTAATAGGAAATATTTCTTCTTCCCTCTTCTTATAATGGTAAATTGATCATCTATCTGATCATCATCAGCTAATTGATAGTGTAAATCCTGTTTGCGCTCACCATTTATATAAATAGCACCATTTTGAATATCCTCTCGTGCTTGACGCTTAGATGAAGAAATCTTTGCTTCAACTAATAAATCAACTAATGATTTTGCTTCTTTTTTCAATCGAACAGTTGGTACATCTTTAAAGCCTTGTTTAATCTCTTCACCATTTAACTGTTTAATATCACCACTAAATAAAGCATTGGTAATCCGTTGGGCTTGAGCAAGTGCTTCTTCACTATGGACGAGCTTTGTTAACTCTTCTGCTAATCGAACATGAGGAATACGTTTTTCTGGTGCTTCTTCTAGTTCAGTAGCTAATTGATCGATTTCTTCAATCGATAAAAAGGTGAAGTATTTAAGAAATTTAATCACATCTCGATCGTCTGTGTTAATCCAAAATTGATAAAATTCATAAGGTGTTGTCTTTTCTGGATCAAGCCACACAGCTCCACCAGCTGTTTTACCAAATTTCGTCCCGTCAGCTTTTGTAATCAGTGGGACAGTTAAACCAAACACTTTTACTTCTTCTTCCTCTTCTCGTGTTCGACGAATAAGCTCCATCCCAGCTGTTATATTCCCCCATTGGTCACTGCCACCAATTTGCAACGTACAATGTTCCTTTTCAAACAGTTTCATAAAATCATACGATTGTAGAATCATGTAGGTAAATTCAGTAAAGCTAATGCCTTGTTCTAAACGGGATTGAACCGAATCCTTAGCTAGCATATAATTCACACCAAAGTGCTTGCCTGTGTCACGTAGAAAATCAATGATCTTTAACTGGCCCAACCATTCCCCATTATCACGAGCAACAGCACTATTGTCACCTTGATCAAAATCAAGAATTTTAGCTAATTGCTTTTTTATTTGCTCTGTAAAATAGTTGACAGTTTTTTCATCATTTAATTGACGTTCACTTGTTCGACCACTAGGGTCTCCAATCATTCCTGTCCCACCACCGATAAGTGCAATTGGACGATGACCAGCTTTTTGGAATCGTTTCAACATTAAAGCAGGTACTAAATGTCCGATATGTAAGCTATCAGCAGTTGGATCAAAGCCACAATACAAAGTAACAATATTATCAGCTAAATGCTTTTTTAATCCTTCATCATCTGTCATCTGTTGAATAAGTCCACGTGATTTTAAATCTTGAATGATATCCATCTTTTTTGCTCCTTTATTTAATTATTTAATCAATAAAAAAAAGTAGATCATATCCCCTAAAGGGACGAGATCTACTCGCGGTACCACCCTCGTTGCAATAAATATTGCCACTTCACTTTGATAACGATACTTTAAGTACCGTCCTCCATCTAAAAGTTATGAGAGGAAAAGCTCAAGAACCGTAATTCACTTAAATACTTTACACTGATTTACACCAACCATCAGCTCTCTATAGCAGGGAGTATTTAGCTACTAAAATCTTTCAACACTTATTTGTTTTCTATTGTGTATCATTAATATCACATTTTCATGACAAAAGCAAGTTCTAAACGAAAAATAGCTTTTAAAAACGATTTTAGCCCAATAAATATGTTATAATATGAATTGGATTTTTAGGAGGTTATCAAATGAATATTCAAGATAGATTAAGTGAAATTTGGAGAAAATTCAAAGCCCTTATTGATCAAGGGATTATTCAAAAATTCTCACGTATTTCCTATGATGTTATTTGGAATATTTTACTCTTTTTTATCGTCATTGGCTTACTTGGTTTCTTTTTCGTCGGGGGTCTCGGGGCAGGATATTTTGCCTCGCTAATCAAAGACGAGCCCTTACGTTCTAGTGAAACGATGGTCAGTGCGATTTATAATTACGAGGAAACATCAGAAATTTATTTCGCTGATGATGTTTATATGGGGACAGTGAGCTCGGATCTCTATCGTGAAGAGATTACTTTAGATCACGTATCAGATCATATCATTAACGGTATTATTGCTACTGAAGATGAGTATTTTGAAACCCATAATGGCGTTGTTCCAAAAGCAATTTTACGGGCTATGTTTCAAGAAGTGACTGGCTCTGATGTTCAAACAGGTGGAAGTACTTTAACGCAACAAATTATTAAAAATCAAATTTTAACAAATGAAGTTTCCTTTGACAGAAAAGCTAAAGAAATTATCTTAGCCCTGCGCTTGGAAAATTTCATGGAAAAAGAAGAAATTCTCGAAGCCTATCTAAATATTGTCTCGTTTGGTCGGAATGCAAATGGTAGAAATATTGCTGGAATTCAAACGGCTGCTAAAGGAATCTTTGACTTAGATGCCGACGAAGTAAATCTTGCACAAGCTGCTTTCTTAGCCGGTTTACCGCAAAGTCCAATTGCTTATAATCCGTTTACTAACACAGGAACTGTGAAATCAGAAGAAGACCTAGAAGCTGGGTTAAATCGAATGGAAACTGTTTTATCTCGGATGCAACAAGCGGACTATATTACAGAAGCAGAATATGAGGAAGCACTTGAATTCGATATTGTTGCTAGTTTTGCTGAACGTCTACCAACGACATACGATCAATACCCTTATTTATCTGAAGAAGTAGGGAGACGTGCTGTAACTATCTTCAAAGAAAAATTAGCACTTGAAGATGGTTATACCCTTGAAGAACTCGAAACAAATGAAGAGTTGAATGAACAATATCAAATCAATGCTGAACGCGAGTTATCCCAAGGTGGCTATAAAATTCATACAACGATTAATAAAGAGATTTATGATACATTTCAAGAAGTAACTGCAAATTATAGCAATTTTGGTCGTGACAAAACCGCACGTAAAGAAAATGGTGATGTCATTATGACCGAAGACTCTGAAACGGATGAACTCATCCCATTAGTGCAACAACAACAACCGGGTGCTGTTTTAACAGATAATGAAACAGGTGCCATCCTCGCCTTTGTTGCTGGACGGGATTTTGAAAGGGATAATGTGAATTTTGCTACTGGAACAGCCAGACGGCAGCTTGGAAGTACCGCTAAGCCATTACTTGTTTATGGTCCGGCATTTGAAGAAGGAACACTTCAGCCCGGGTCGATTATTGCTGATGCTGATTTCTCCAGTCAAGGTTGGAGCCCAAGCAACTTTTCTCGTGGCCGTTACTATGGGTTAGTTTCTGCAAGGACAGCGTTAACTCAATCCTATAACGTTTCTACAGGGAGAGCTTATACTGAACTATTAGCTAATCATAATCCTGTACCTGATTATTTAGTTAAAATGGGTTTTGATCACATTCAGGAAAGTGACTATTTGCATCCTGCAAATTCATTAGGAACCTTTGAAGGAACAGTTGAAGAAAATACAAGTGCTTTTTCTACCTTTGGTAATGGTGGTCAATTCAATGAAAGTTATATGATCGATAAAATTGAAACCGTTGAGGATGAGGTTATTTATGAACATGAAAACGACTCTGTCGATGTGTTTAGTTCACAAACAAGCTACTTGATTATCGATATCTTGCGTGATGTACTAACAAGTGGAACGGGCCGTACCGCTCGATCCAGTTTAAACAGAACAGATGTGGATTGGGCTGGTAAAACAGGAACATCTGATGAGCTCGTCGATTCTTGGTTTGTTGCTACCAATCCAAATGTCACACTTGGAACTTGGATGGGTTATGGATATCGCCAATCTTTAGATGATGGTTATAGTGGTCGAACTCAAGCTTACTGGGCTCAATTAGTTAATGCAGCTACTGAGATCGATCCAGACTTAATGGCGCCATCAGCTCAATTTGAACAACCAGATGGTATTGTCTCTCGTTCGTATTCTTTAGTTTCAGGATTATTACCATCAGATATCACTGAGTCCGTTGGTTTAGTGGGTAGTGATATTTATAATAATAACTTTGTTCCTACCGATGAAGATGATAGCTTAATCAGAGGCAGCTATGTCATAATCAATGGTAATGCAGTTATTCCAGGTGATCAAACGCCAAGTGAATTTACCCAAGGTGACGGTGTTATGTTTAATCCTGAATGGTTAAGTGATATGGGGTATGATCAGCTCAATAATATCAGTCAACTGATCCCATCAAATAATTCTGCTTGGAGCAATGTTGAGTTTCCAGAACTAGAAGCAAGTAATATTGAGGACGATGGTGAAGATCCGAATGCCCCTAGTTCCTTATCTAAATCAGGTAGTACACTAAGCTGGAATAGCTCATCTAGCAATGATGTAGTGGGATACCGAATTTATCGGGCATCAGATCCAGATAGTGATTTCAGTTTATATGAATCAACAACGGATACCGATTATAATGTTGGAAGTAGTGATGCTGTTTATCAAGTGGCTGCAGTCGATTATTTCGGTCGAGAGTCTGAACCAAGTTCTACCTTTATTGACGGTGACTTTGATGATGATGAAGATGACGAGGACGAAGATGATAATGGCGATGAAGACGATAATGAGGATGACGAAGAAGATGAAGATGATGATAGTGACGATTAAATATAGAGGCAAAAATAGAATTAACTAAATTACTTTTAAAATGGTTTAACACATCAGTTGTAAATGTGTTAAACCATTTTTTTATTTTATTGTGAAGCGGTACTCGTCCCATCGAAACCCAAAGTTGTCCCGAGTTTTACGGACGGGTATCTGTGATAAAAATATTTTATGATTTGTCTCATTTATAACTCACGTTATAAACCCGCAGTTAGCCGAACCTTCGCATTCCATGGGCACGACCTCAGCTAGCTAAGAAAAGCTTAAAAAGCTTTTCTTAGCGGATCTTCGGACGCGTGCTGTTCCCATAGGAGTCTACGGTTCGGCTAACTGCTAATCATCAAATCATCCGATTTGTCGCAGATCAATTTGTGATGGATGATTCATATTTTTAAATTTAAATATAGAAAACAAGTGAGTTTCCCTTTAGAATTGAAGTCGACTAAAACCATAATCCTGGGAGGGAACTCACTTGTCTACTTGTAATGATATAGGATTTCTGATCGATGTTCAAGATGAAAATATAACTTTTTCACCTGGTTGTGTGACACTCGGTGAATACAACGGGAAGCCGTGTAAATTTATTAGTGGTGAATTGACTTATGACCCAACACATTGTGAAAAGTGTGGGATCAAGAATGAAAACTACGTTGTGATTAAAAATGGAAAACAAACGTCTAGGATTACCTTGCCAATGACGGGTACCTCATTAACCTTTCTTAAACTAAAGAAACAGCGTTTTTTCTGTAAAGCGTGTCGGAGTAGTTTTACGGCTAAAACCTCAATTGTTGAAACAAGCTGTCATATTTCAAATCAATCAAAGGCGATGATTATTTTGAAAAGCGGTGAAGCACAGTCTATAAAATCACTTTCTAGAGATTGTTCTGTATCTTGGCACACTGCTCAACGAGAGATTGATAAAACAGCACAATCCATTAAGCACCATCACCAGGCATTACCCGAAAATTTATCATTTGATGAATTTAAATAGGCAAAAGGATTGATGGCCTTTGAATATATTAATACTGAAACAGGTGATATTTTAGACATTTTAGAAGCGCGTACAAGCCGTGTGATAAAAAATCATTTTATCGCGCCAACTATAGCCTTAATGACCGTCGACATGTCAAAACCATCACCATTGATATGAACGCTAGCTATGTTCATGTCATTCAAGAGATTTTCCCTCGGGCTGAGATTATCATTGACCGTTTTCACTTAGTTCAATTGATGAATCGATCAATGAATAAAACACGTGTGAAAATCATGAATCGATTCAAGACATCAAATCGTGAGGACATGAAAAAATACCGTCGGCTAAAGCGATACTGGAAGCTCATATTAAAAAGTGAAAGGAAACTATCTTCTACAAATGACAAATATTATTCTTTGTTTGGGCAACGGCTAGAGAAAAGTATTGTTGAAGAAATGTTAAACTATGATCCTGAGTTAAAAGCAAATGATGAACTTTATCAACGTTTATTAAAGGCGATTGACATGAACCTTTTTAAAGGATTAGAAAGTGTATTAAAAGAGCGAAGCTCTTCTCTTATCTCTAGTCACATGAGAACAAGCTTAAAGACGTTAAGAAAGCATCTCCCTTATATCAAGAATAGTTTTACGTATCCATATAATAATGGTCGAATGGAAGGAATAAACAACAAAATTAAGGTACTAAGTAAAGTAGCGTATGGCTATCGGAACTTTTATAATTATAAAAAACGCATTATGATCCATTTCAAATTCAAAGCAATCGAAACAAAGTCATTAAATAATAAACAAAAAGAATCACGAATCAAAGCAGCCTAACGGCTACTTTGATTCGTGATAAACAACTAAATATATGTTGGCTAAAATTCCTCACCAACGTTACTTGACGTAGAACCACAATCAAAAGGTGTCAGCAAGTTCAAAAGAACTCACCAACACCATAAATAATAATAGCTTTATTTTCCTACAACACCATTTCAAATGATCTAGTCTAATCCCTGCGATAACTCTAAAATAATAATTTCTACACGGCGGTTTTTTTGCCAGTTTTCTGATGAATTATTGGGTACAATCGGTTGAGTATCACCATATCCCGATGAGATAAAACGTTCTTCGGCAAAATCACCGGAATCAATGATATAACGAATCACACTACTCGCTCGGGCACCAGATAATTCCCAATTTGAAGGAAACTGTTCTGTAGAGATTGGCCGGTTATCTGTGTGACCTTCAACTCGAACATAGTTAGGTATATTACTAAGCAATAAAGCGACTTTATCTAAGAACGGCTCACCTTCTGGTTTAATGACAGCTTCAGCAGTATCAAATAAAATTCGCTCTTGTAATATTAAAACGACCCCTTGATCGGTACGATTAGCCGAAATGACATCCTGTAATTGATGTTCTTCAAGAAAACCTTCTACTTCAGCTAACAATTCTTCTAACGATTTTTGATTTTGGGCGAGCTGATCTTCATCAAATAGATTTTCCTTCGCAAGTTCAGAAAATTCATCTTGATCACGCCCTCCTGAACTTTCATAGGAATGCTCAAAATCAATTGTTGATGGTGAGCCATCAAATAGTACATTGCGATTACGAAATGATTCCGCAATAGCCTCAAAACGGGCAACATCAATTTGAGACATTGAAAATAATAAAACAAAGAAAACAAGCAGTAATGTTATCATGTCAGAATATGTAGTCATCCATGCCGGACTGCCCTTAGGCGGCTTTTTTTCACGACGCTTCATTTCTAAAATCCTCTTCTGTACTTTCAATTTCATTTGTACGACGCTTTTTCATATCATCAGATAAAAATGCACTCAGTTTCTCTTTTAGAATACGTGGGTTTTGCCCCGATTGAACGCCGATTACACCTTCGATAATAATTTGTTTCATAAAAACTTCTTCATCTGTTTTTGACTCTAGTTTACCAGCCATCGGCAGGAAAATTAAATTAGCCATGACAGAACCATAAAATGTAGTTAATAGGGCAACTGCCATTTGTGGACCTAATGTCGTTGGATCATTTAAATCATTTAACATTAAGACCAATCCAATAAGAGTCCCAATCATTCCCCAAGCTGGAGCATATTCACCAGCCTTCTCAAGAATAAGGCGACCTTTTGTATGGCGATCTTCCATTGCGACAATTTCAGCACTCATTATGTCTTGGATTACCTCAGGCTCAATTCCATCGATCGCAAGTAAGACACCCTTTCTAATAAATGGATCTTCAACTTCTTCTAATTCATTTTCCAAAGCCAGCAAGCCTTCCCGACGTGCTCGTTCAGAAAGTTGCTCAAATAATAAAATAAGCTCTTCTAAGTCATACTTGTTTTTAACGAAGGACTCTTTAACAACTCGTCCCATCAATTTGACTTGATTGACGTTAAAATTGATTAATATTGCTGCTGCGACACCGCCAAATACTATCACAATAGAAGCCACTTGAATAAAAGCTAAAAAGGAGCTAATTTCTCCAGTACTTGAAATAATCCCATATGAGATCATGATCAATCCAAGTATAATTCCGATTGGTGTTAAAAAATCTTTTTGTTTCATATACTCTCTCCCCAACTCTGATACTTTAAATTATTCGTATTTGTTTACTTGGTAATGAGACCACTCACAATTCGGAATGATCACGTCTAATTTTTCCCTACGTTAAAGCAGATAAAATTTCAGACGCTTTTTTGGTGGAACGAGTAAACAGATTAAGGAAAGCTACGTAGCATTTACATCGTCAGAAAAACTTGGCTTATCACCACACTTAAGGATCCTCGCCTAACTTCCTCACCTCTCATGAGAACGCCGAAGTCACCATATCCTCATGGAAGTAAAACCTTAGTTCTTCTTATCCTATCATCGATAAAATTTTATCCTTTCTGATAGGGCAAGAAGAAGTGTTTTTCTGCTTCTGAATCCCGAACGTGCAAATGTTTGCAGAAGTCTCCCCTATTTAACAGAGCACCTAAACCTTCCTCTGATTTAGAGGATACTGTAGCATTCATTCTCACTTAAAAATTTTGGGATTTCTTAAAATACAAGACTATCTCCCTCGTACGCTGTCTCGCTGACGAAGCTTTCCTTATTCAGCTGAACAAGTTAAATGGCACCATTATTATTATCGGAATTATCTTTATTTTGTTGAGCTTCTTTCAATAATTTGATGTGGTAAAATAACATTTGAATTTTCAACTTCTTCTTTATTCATATATTTCGTTAATAAGCGCATAGCTACTGCCCCAATATCATACATAGGCTGAACAACTGTTGATAAGGTCGGACGAACCATCGTTGCCAGTCTTGTATTATCAAAACCAATAACTTCTATATCATTAGGTACATTCAAACCTCGATCTTGAATCGCATGAATAACACCTAAAGCAATTTCATCTGTTGCTACAAAAATAGCTGTTGGCTTTTGATCTAATTCAAGTAATTTCTCAACAGCATTTATTCCTGAGGCATACGTTAGATCTCCACGATAAACATAGTCTTCGTTCAAAGTCTGACCTGTTTCTTCTAACGCTCGAACAAAGCCTTGATATTTTAATTTATTAGCAGTTGTTTCATCTACTCCTGTCACAAAAGCAGGATGTTTATGCCCATTATCAATTAAAAGCTTCGTTGCTTCAGATCCTGCTTCCTCATAATCAATATTTACTGAAGGAATTGAATGGGTCGGATCAACTGTTGCAGCTAAAGCAATAGGAACTGGAGATGTTTCAAATTGTTGAATATGCTCTTCTTGAATCCGCCCCCCCATATAAACAATACCATCTACTTGCTTTTCTAACATCGTATTGATGAGGTTGATTTCTTTGTCGATATTTTGGTCGGAATTACTTAAGATAATATTATACTTATACATATTAGCAATATCATCTATCCCTCTTGCCAACTCAGAGAAAAATAAATTCGAAATATCTGGGATAATTACACCGACTGTTGTCGTTTTCTTACTAGCTAGACCTCTAGCCACGGCATTCGGACGGTAGCCTAGTTCCTCAATTGTTTTTAATACTTTCTTACGCGTAGCTGGTTTAACATTTGGATTACCGTTTACAACTCTTGAAACAGTCGCCATCGAGACATTTGCTTCACGAGCAACATCGTATATTGTTACATTCATTATCTTTAACCTCCATTAATAAAATTAGCTTATCTAGTATGTACAGTATAGCATAGTGAACCGTTTTCCATACCATTCTAATATGAATTATTTTTCATTCATACTAATAAAATATATCTATTAGTATATCAAATTTATCCACTCAAGTCTGTTATTTATTTGTAAAGCAAAACAAAAGACCCTTGAAATTCCTTATTTAGGAATTCGACAGGGTCTTTTCACTTACTTTTTCTCGACAACCTCTGACATAAACTGATCAAATTGATCAAAATCCATTTGTTGTTGTGCATCTGACAATGCTACGGCTGGGTCAGGATGAACTTCAGCCATAATACCATTAGCTCCAATTGCTAAGGCTGCTTTTGCTGCTGGTATAAGAAGATCACGACGACCCGTAGAGTGTGTCACATCAACGATGACTGGCAAATGCGTTTCTTGTTTTAAGATCGGAACGGAAGTAATATCAAGCGTGTTCCTTGTCGATGTTTCATAAGTTCGAATCCCACGTTCACATAAGATAATTTCTCCATTACCACGTGAATGAATATATTCAGCTGCATTAATAAAATCAGAAACGGTAGCTGACATCCCTCTTTTTAAGACAATCGGTTTATTTACCTCACCGGCCGCTTTTAACAATTCAAAATTTTGCATATTACGAGCCCCAATTTGAATCACATCCAAATATTCAGCTGCTTTCTCAACATCCGCCGGGCTCACAACTTCACTTACGACGGCTAAACCATACTGTTCGGAAATTTCCTTCAATATTTTTAATCCATCAAACCCTAAACCTTGAAAATCATACGGAGATGTTCGTGGCTTAAAAGCACCGCCACGAATAATTTTCAAACCTTTCTTTTTGATTTGCTCAGCAACTTGTGCGACTTGTTCGTAACTTTCAACCGCACAAGGACCAAAAATAAACCGTGGCTCATCACTGCCAAATTTAGCTCCATTAATATCAATAATCGTATCTTCTGTTTTTCTTTTTCTAGATACAAGCAATTCTTTACTATAATCCTTTTCTTGTAATTCTAATCCTGCTTTAAAAATCTCTTTAAACAGATGAATAATGGTAGCATTTTTAAATGGGCCATCGTTCTTCTTCTTGATTAACTCTAACATATCACGTTCACGAACAGGATCATACTTTTTATCAGCACCATAATTCTCCTTTGCCTGTGCCGTTTCCTTTACAATCGCTCCACGTTTGTTGATCAAGTCTAATATTTCTAAATTAACTTGATCCAGTTCTTCTCTTAATTGTTCTAGTTTCGTTTTACTCAATTGAACTCCCCCCTAAAAATAATATGTTTATTAAATAAATTAAATAGTCGCCAAATCTTCATGACGAAAACTTTAGGTTTCCTTATACGGTCATCGATAAGTCTTATCCTATCTGTTAGTATATAGAAGGACAATAAACCATTCTCATCATTTATTGTTTAAACAATAAATGATGAAATCATAAAACCAATTAGATATGACTTGTTAATTGTTGAATAATTAGAGATCATTATAGCTAATTATTTCGTTCTTGTCACTATATTGTTTTAATATTTTGTATTTTCTTTAAATTATTTTTATTGTCATTACCATAATGAAAATGCTTCACCATTCTATCCCTTGGTGTACAGACGCCAACAAGTATTTTATAATTATTATACGAATCATTGAAAATCTGGTAAAATTATAATGAAAAGCATGGGTACAGAAAGGATAAAAGCGATGGATAATACTATTTTCACACTAGATATTGGGACAAGATCAGTTATCGGATTATTGTTAGAGGTGAATGATCAAGGTTATAAGCTAATCGATTATGTCATGATTGAGCATGAGGAACGCTCAATGTTAGATGGACAAATTCATGATGTTGTGCTCGTATCTGAAGTGATTAGAAAAGTTAAAACAGAATTAGAAAATAGACATTCTATCAAATTAGACAAAGTTTGTGTTGCTGCTGCTGGACGCGCCTTAAAAACTAAACGAACAAAAATCACCAAAAATATTGATCAACATCCCCTCATGGAAAAGGAAGATATTCTTTTTCTAGAATTAAGTGCGGTTCAACAAGCTCAGCATGATCTAGCAATCGAAGAGAAAAACCTTAATAATCAAACACATTATTATTGCGTTGGATATTCTGTCCTCCAATACCGATTAGATAATGATTTAATCGGATCATTAATTGATCAGCAAGGAAAAATAGCAGAGGTTGAAATTATCGCAACCTTCTTACCAAAGATTGTAGTCGAATCGCTACTTTCAGCTTTGCAACGTGCAGATTTAGAAATGGAAGCTCTAACACTTGAGCCGATTGCAACGATTAATGTCTTAATCCCTGAGTCAATGCGACGCTTAAATATTGCTTTAGTTGATATTGGTGCAGGTACAAGCGATATTGCCTTAACTGATGAAGGGACAATAACCGCTTATGGAATGGTCTCCAAAGCTGGAGACGAAATCACTGAAGCAATAAGTGACCAATATTTATTAGATTTTAACGAAGCAGAGCGCGTAAAACGCGATTTAACAGAACATGGTGAAGCCACACTAACAGATATCTTAGGTTTTGAAGAGACAGTAACACTTGATGAATTAGCCAAAAGTATTACTCCAGCAATTGAAACACTTGCGCAGCAAATTGCTGATCAAATCATTTCCTTAAATAATCGACCACCTAAAGCAGTCATGTTAGTTGGTGGTGGGAGCTTAACACCAAAATTAACACATGTGATTGCTCGAAAATTAAATTTGCCAGATAATCGTGTAGCGACTCGAGGAATCGATGCGATTCAGAATCTCGAAACATTAGTTGAGATTCCACCAGGTCCAACCTTTATTACACCCATTGGGATTGGCATTGCTGCTAAACAAAATCCTGTCCACTACATTAGTGTCACAGTTAATGATCGAGCTGTTCGCTTGTTTGATATGAAGCAATTAACAGTTGGCGATTGTTTATTGGCTGCTGGTATACATATTGATAAGATGTTTGGGCGCCCAGGGATGGCTTACATGGTTACATTTAACGATCGGAATATCACCCTGCCAGGTACATATGGGCAACCTCCTCAAGTACATTTGAATGGTAAAGCTATTGATGTTGATCATCCCATTAAGCATGGTGATAAACTCAACATTCAAAAAGGACAAGATGGAGAGGAACCTCATGTCACTTTAAAGGAAATTATCGATGATTATAATCGCTTTTCTATTACTTTTAATGGAGAGCCCTATACCATTGAACCCAGTTTTATTATCAATGATAAGCAAGTAAAACTTGATTATGTATTAAAAGACCATGACCGGATCAGCATAGTCAAAACAGAAACATTAGCCGATTGGATTGAAAAAGCGGGTAAAAAATCAATATTGAATGATCTTTCACCCTATACCATTTATCTTGATAACCGAAAAGTTGAATTAGATCAATTTTCAGCACATTTGAAAGTGAATAATAGCAAGGCACAGTTAAACCAGCCATTGATGCCAAATGATCAAATCACTTTTTCACCATCAAAAAAGGTTTCTGTAGAAAATTTGTTAAGCGCATTAAATATTAAGTCAGAGACTAAGATAAATGTCATCTATAATGGCGAAAAAGTCACACTTGCTAAACAAGTTTTAACTCTTCTACAAGATAATCAACCGTTAGAGCGGACAGATTTAATCGATCCAGAAGCAAGACTTTCAATTCAAGAACTTGAAGATCAAAGTTTTATTTTTCAAGATCTATTTCGATTTATTTCAATCGATTTATCTAAAGTAAAAGGAAATGTGACCATTCTAAAAAATAGTGAACCAGCAACTTTCCTTGACTCATTAGTTGATAATGATCAGATTGAAATCAAATTTTAGTTAGCTTTAAATTTATCACAGATAACCGTCCGTAAAACTCAGGCCAACAATGGGTTTCGATGGGGCGAGTAACCACAGTCCCACGATGTTGGTCACACAAGCGTTTTCGCACTCCCACTGATTGAAGTTTCGTTTTATGTACAACTATGAGGAATCATATTTAATATTAATTTAATGCTAAACAAAGCACTCGATCTAGAGGATAAAAAAAGATCTATTCTAAGCTCAAAAATAGATGTAGAAAACAAATCATCGTTTTCTACATCTATTTTATTGGTAAGGACTTATGAATAAATTAACTACAGGTTAACAACTGTAAGTCCCCACTTGCTTATAAATTCATCTTATTTATCTTTCACATCTTCTGCTGCTTCTTGAAAGGCTTCAGCAATGTCAGTAGCCGCTTCTTTCTCAGTTTCAACAACTTCTTTAACCGATTCTTGAACAGTGTCCTTTACATCACCAGCCGCTTTTTCAGTTGCCTTTGCTTTTTTCTTAGCGGTTCTTTTTAATTCATCAGCTTTATCCGCCATATCATCTGCTTTATCCTCTACTTCACCTTGAGCTTGATTAATCTTTTCTTGTAAAGACTGCTTTGTTTCTTGGTATTTATCTTGAAGATCTTGCGATTTTTCATTAACTACTTGTTGTAGGTGAGCTGTTTGTTCTTTCGCGTAATTTTTGAATTCATCTGTTTTTTCATAAGCAACATCTTTCCACTCATATGCCTTATCCTTTAAGTCATGAGCCCCTTTATTAATATCGTCACGTAATTCCTTACCAGATTTAGGAGCAAATAATAAGGCTAATGAAGCCCCAACTAATGTCCCAACTAATGAACCAATTAAAAAGTCTTTCGCATTAATGTTATCATTTGATTTATTTTCTTGATTTGTCATACGATCATTCCTCCCGTTTTATAATTCATTATTTTTTTTACTTTTTCTCTTGTTAAATAACTCCATGACAATGGTACCCCATTTAACAATTTGTGCGGTTTCCTCCTTGTTTTCTAAGGCAACTCCAGCAATAGAATCAGATACTTGTTGAAGTGACTGATTAAATCCTGTAATCGTTTTACCTAAACCGCTAATACTATCTACTAAAACGTTTAAACGCTGAGACTTTTGGTTAATGTCTTCAGCTAACGTATTGGTACGATTCAATAATATTGTTGTTTCAGTAGTGATACCTTCCATTTGGGTTTCTAAGCCTTCCAATGTGTTCGCGACATTAGCCATTGTTCGTTCAGTTTCTTTTAAAACTTTAATTAAGTATATAACTAAGGCAACAAATGCGAGTGCAAAAATAAATGCAGCAATATAAAGAAGGTTTTCCATCAGATTTATCCACTCCTTTTCTATGTATTTTAAATGATAAAAATGGCTTATTGATATTTACCCGTTTGACCCATAACTAAACCTACCCTTTTAATAAAATGATCATATTTAAAAAGTTTATACATAGAAAAAACCACTTAATGATACAATTAGTTGTCATTTTACTTTTAAGTGGTTTTTTCTCTCCTTTTCATATTCATTTAAATGTTGCTTCGTATGCTTCTTGATACTTTTGAATATCACCAGCACCCATAAAAACTAAAACACCCTCACTATTTTCTTTAAGCTTATCCGTCGAATCGATGGTCAACAATTGACTACCAGGAATTAGTGCTTGTAAGTCCTCAATCGTTAATTTTTTATTTGCTTCACGAGCTGAACCAAAGATATCACATAAATAAACTTCATCCGCTAACTTTAATGTCTCGGCAAATTCCTGTAAAAACATTTTGGTTCGGGTATACGTGTGAGGTTGGAAAATAGCTGAAATCTTACGATCAGGGTATTTTTTTCTGATCGCGTCAATTGTCGCTTCGATTTCCTTTGGATGATGGGCATAATCATCGATAATTATTTGGTTATTAAACGTTTTTTCTGAAAATCGTCTTTTCACACCTGTAAATGTTGCTAGATGTTTCATATCTTCAGCTTTGATTCCTTCATAATGACATAAAGCAATAACAGCTAGTGCATTTAGGATATTATGATTGCCATACATTGGAATCGTAAAGGTCTGATAAAAATGATGACGAACATAGACATCAAATTGTGTGCCTTCGTCAATTTCAATAACATTTTTTGCTTGAAAATCATTTGTATCAGCAAATCCATAATACATAACGGGAACCTTGGCTTGGATCTTTTGTAGATAATCATCATCACCATAAGCAATAATACCTTGTTTAACTTGCTCAGCCATCTCTTGAAAAGCTGAAAAGACATCGTCGATACTCGTAAAGTAATCAGGATGATCAAAATCAATATTCGTCATAATCAAATAATCAGGTTGATAAGCTAAGAAATGTCTTTTATACTCACAAGCCTCAAAAACAAAATATTCACTATCTTGATGTCCTAATCCTGTTCCATCACCGATCAAATATGAAATCGGATGAGTTTGATTAAGGACATGCGCCAGCAAACCAGTCGTTGATGTTTTGCCATGTGAGCCAGTAACCGCAACACTTTTGTAGTCCTTTAACCATTGACCCAAAAAGTCATGATAGCGATAAATAGGTAGACCTAACCTTTTTGCTTCAACAATCTCTTCATGGTCATCTTTAAAAGCATTTCCAGCGATCACCGTTAAACCTTCTTTTATATTATCTTTGGAAAATGGAAAAATCGGTATATTTTTTTCTTTTAATGCTGCATCTGTGAAAAACGTTTTTTTGACATCTGAACCTTGAACATTGTTGCCAGCATCATATAATATATGCGCTAACGCGCTCATACCCGTCCCTTTAATGCCAATAAAATGGTAAATCGTCATAAATGTGTACCTCCAAGAGTTTTCTGCTCTTATAAAATATATAGTTAACCATTGTACAATTAAGTATTATAGCACAAAAAGAGTCTTTAAACAGAATGAACAGACTTTATTTTTGATATATTACTTTTTCTAATCTTGGATTCGGTTGATACTGTCGTCCAGCCTTTGATTCAGACTTCCCATTTAAAATGACATTATCTCCAGTAAAGCCGATATTGATTTCCAACAGGCTTCTCCCGACACCGTACAAATCAACCGGAACATTTCTTTTCTCAAACATGCGAATTTTTTCTTCAGTAAAACCACCACTGGCCATAATCTTAACATGGTGATAGCCTTCATTATCTAACGCTTGACGTAAAGCAAAAATAAGCTCAGGATTTACACCTCGTGGATCAAATTTACCCAACAGATGAGCATTTCTTAAGAAATATTTGTCCACCATGTTTCCTGACGTATCTAGGCGGACACATTTCAATGTCTCACCAAACTCACGAGCAACCTTTAAGGCATCAGTGATCACATCATTATTATAATCAATTAGAACAGTTAAATCATCTTGAGGATAAACTTCATGATAAGCTTTAGTCACACTAACAATATCCCCTTCAAATAATTGAATTAACGCATGAGGCATCGTTCCCATTCCCGTCTTGCCCCACCATTCATTCATCGCATGGGTCGCTTGTGCCGTAGATCCGCCAATAAAAGCGGCATAGCCATCGCCTGCTTGTTGCGTATAATGATCATCACGATCTCCCATGAAGATGATCGGTTTCTGCTTACCTGAAGTTCTACCTGCCTTCACAACATTATATACATTCGTTGCGACGGACGTTCGTCTAGCTAAAATACCGTCAATAACGCCTTCTAAATAACCAAAGGATTGATAAGGACCTTTAATCGTCAACACCGTCTCAAATGGTGATATTTTATCCCCATCTTTTAATGAATATATTTCAAGCTGTTCGGGTTTGTCAGCAAAAGTATGTATAAGTGCAATTGCTTCATCTGTTCCGCATAAAACAGCCTCATCTTTTTGGAAAAACTGCATAACAACTTCATTATCAGGCTTCTTTTTCTCAGCTATTTCTTTTGTCTTTAAAAAATAGACAGCTGAAAACCAACCCTCTTTAAGACGTTGATCGAATTTAAATGTTTTATTCGTTAAACGATCAATTTCACCATTTACTTTCATTGTGAATTCTTTTTCCATTGGTCAAAACTCCTCGTTAACTTATCCAAAAGTTTGTTTTCGTTTTGTTTATCATATAAGAAAACCGCATATTACTCAAGTCAAATCTTGACAAAGTGAAACTTCAATCGGTGAGTATTTTATTACAGCCTATTATTAGTGGCTGACTCCTCTAGACAGTTAAACTCACGATACAGCTTCAATGAAACATTCAATACCTTTAAACAGAATACAATCCTCACTATAGTGGATTGTATTCTTCCTTTGATACTAATAACGTTCGAGGTTTACTGCCATTTTGTCCAGATATAATTCCATTATATTCTAATGAGTCAATCAACCGAGCTGCTCGATTATAACCGATTTTAAAACGCCTTTGCAATAAAGAAGTTGAGGCACTCTTGTGATCCAGTACAAAAGCAACTGCTTCATCATATAACTCATCTTCATTATCCTCTTGTTCAACTTTCTGTAATAAATCTTCTTGTTCAAATAAATAATCAACGGATTCACGCTTTCTAGCATCATTGGTGATCCGCTCTATTTCTTCATCAGAAACAAAAGCACCTTGAATTCTCAATGGATTTCTTGCTCCATTCTCAACAAATAACATGTCACCTTTACCTAACAATCGTTCAGCACCATTTTGATCAATCATTGTTCTTGAATCGACTTGTGAAGCAACGCTAAAGGCAATACGAGTTGGGATATTGGCTTTAATTAAGCCGGTAATGACATCGACTGACGGACGTTGTGTGGCAAGTAATAAATGAATTCCACATGCTCTAGCCTTTTGTGCAATCCGGCTGATTGAATCTTCAACATCTTGTGGAGCAATCATCATCAGATCAGCTAACTCATCAATAACAATCACAAGATAAGGCATTTTTTCTTGATCGTTGTTCTGTTCAGTCATCTTTTGATTATAGCGCTCAATATCACGAGCACCCATATTGACAAACTTTTGATAGCGTGCCTCCATTTCCTCAACAGCCCATCTTAAAGCTTGCGTCGCTGCTTTAACATCTGTAATAACAGGTGAAACAAGGTGCGGGATGTCATTGTATGGTGCTAACTCAACCATCTTGGGATCAATTAATAATAAGCGAACATCCTTTGGTGTAGCTTTAAATAACAATGAAGTTAAAATCGTATTGATACACACACTTTTTCCTGAACCCGTTGCCCCGGCAATTAAGCCATGGGGCATTCGCTTAATATCCGTTACAATAGGGCTTCCTGAAATATCAAGCCCTAAACCGATTGTCATTGGAGATTTAGCTTGACTAAATTGACGTGTTTTAAAAATTTCATATAACCCGACTGGCGAGGCAACTGCATTTGGAATTTCAATTCCAATCGCATTCTTTCCAGGGATCGGTGCTTCAATTCGAATATCCTTTGCCGCCATATTTAATTTAATATCATCACTTAGATTTCGAACTTTACTCACTTTCACACCTGATTCAGGTTGAATTTCAAAACGAGTCACTGTTGGTCCCTGCATAGCATTGACAACACGTGCTTTCACATTAAATTGAGCTAAGGTGTCAGTTAATTTTACCGATTGCTCTTCGATCCAAGCCTGATCTTGCTTAACTGCACCAGCAAGATCATTGAGCAAATGTAGACTTGGTAAATCTTGCTTAGGATGAGTTGATTGTTGCTTTTTCTGCTGATAACGTCGCTTATCACTTGGTGTCATGATCACATTAAAAGGTTTCTTTTTCATCTGTTGCCCTGTTTTAGTTACTCGGCTACTAACCGTTTCCTGACGTTTTTGATCTTTAGCAGACTTAGTTAAATTTAAGTTTGACTCTGCTTGATCTTCAACAGAATCAGTGAGATTTGAATTTGATTGGACTCGATCTTGATCTTCAACAGACTCAGCTAGATTCAAAGCTGGTTCCATTTGATCTTCAATTACTGGACTTTCTTGTTCTATAATCTCTTGATTGTCTACATCACTGTTCTCAGTCACTTGTTCATTCGAGCTTAGCTCTTCCTCATTTTCATTTGGCTTATTGTCAATTTGCTCAAATAAACTTTGCTCAACTATTTTATCTTTTAAGCGCATTTCACGATCACGTCGTAAAAAGGCAGGTTCATCAATCTGATCCATCTCTACTCTGTCGAGCGTTCGAAAACCATGAATTGGTGAAGCCACATTTGAGGCTTTAAATGGTTTCTTATTTTCATCTTCGTGTTTTTGTTCATATTCAACCTGTATTTGATCTTCTTGTTTACTCTGAACTTCATGAACAGATGGAGGATCAACCGGCATTGGAAAACGAAACGATTTTTTAGGGTATTGATAAGATACCCTCGCTTCAAAAGGGCTAGCCTTTGGTTGGGATAAGGATTCGGTATCCTTTTGTTCAAACTTCAATTCCTCTTCAGAAACAAAGAGATGTTTAAATTTATTGATAAATTTATCTAACATGGTATATTCACTCTTCCATTAAGCACTTTACTTCTTATTCTAGCAGATTTTAAAAAAGCGTAAAAGAGCGATGACTCTTTTACGCTTTGCCAAAAATTAAAAATTGAAGGACTGCCCTGCTTCAACATTATCTGTTAACACATATATTCCTTTCTCCTCAGGGGCATTTGGTAATCCAAGTTCTTTTTGCGAGCAAATCATTCCAAATGAATCTACTCCTCTTAGATTAGCTTCCTTGATTTCCATTCCGCTCGGCATAATTGCGCCTACCTTTGCAACAACAACATGTTGACCTGTTGCTACATTCGGTGCTCCACAAACAATTTGAACCGTCTCATCACCTAGATCCACTTGGCAAACACTGAGTTTATCAGCATTTTCATGTTTTTCCTTCGCCTTTACATAACCAATAACAAATTTAGGTGATAAATCGACCGACAATGCTTCGGGAACACCATTCACAGTAAAAGCCTCATTGATTGAAGCTAATAAAGACTCGGTTAACTCATGTTTTCCATCTGCTAGCTCAAGATATGTTGAACTATTGAAAATATTATAACCAGTCACTTGGTTTGTCTCGTTATCATAAATTTCAGCCACATCACCATATTTATTAAAACCAGTTGTCTCACGGTTTCCCTGCTTCAATGGGATAATTAAAACATCACCAATTCCCTCTTTGTTATAAAAAACATCCATATTATTCATCCTTTTTATTATCATTTGTATTAAGTGGTTTTTTCTTAGCAAGTATGAAGATGGGCTCGAGCTTTTTATTTTCATAGAGAAATGATAATGCCGTAATTGGCACCCGGCCTTCAGCATAATATTGCATCGCCATCTGACCCAAAATATCGTAACCCATATCATTCTGTACATCTGCTACAATCAGTGTATCCTGGTGTGGAACAGCTAAGGCAAGTTCACCTTTCACTTTTTCATTCATCTCTTCTAGCCAAGTCACATTTAAAATTCGACTCGCATCATAACCATCATTAGCGGAAATAAAATAAAAATCATTACCAGCAACAGAGTCTTGTTTTAGTTCAATTGGAAGTGACTTCATATTAAAAGTTGCTATTTCTTTTAGCTGATCAATAGACCAACCCGCTTCTGATACAAGCTGCTCATCAATCAATTGATAAGTATGACCAAAGTCTAATGCATAATAAATCCTTGTTTCAGCCGTATGTTCATGATGAACAAGCGGCAAACCTGCATTTGACTCCGTTGGAAATGACGTACTGCGAATAACAGGGTAAATCTGCTTTTCATTTCCCTTTAACTCAGGGTGTTGATTCATCATTTTTAAAGATGTTTTTATATGAAAAACAAGCTCATCAATGGCGATATCCCCTCGTTGCTCATATTTTGCAATCACACTAGCTAAGGTGATCGTCACACCTTTTCCTGTTTCAGCCCATTCGACTCTATATTGATCATCATCACGTTTAAATGTCGTTTTCCATGTTGGATCAGAGAATTTCTGATCCAATCGTTTTTTTAGTTGTAAAGTTGTTAAAGCCATTTTTTCCTCCTTGAGGACGTTTCAATCTAGACGATTATTATACCATCTATTTAAATCATATGAAAATAAAAGCATCTCTTGGCAACTTTTATAGTGGCTCCATTTCCTCACACTCAATCAGCAAATTATACCATGACAAGGCATTGACCTGTTCCATTGAGTAATGGAATAAGCTCACTTAAACTTTCAGTGAATTAAGCGGCGCTAACTCTTGTTAAGAAAGCTTCAATTTCTTCACGAGATTTTCGATCTTTACTCACAAATCGAGCGACTTCTTTCCCTTGTTCAAATCCTAAAAAGCTTGGGATACCCAAAATATCATATTTGATACAAAGATCAATAAATTGATCACGATCAACATAAATAAAAGTTATATCCTGAAACTCTTGTTCCAATTCTGGTAAAAATGGTTCAATCACACGACAATCTGGGCACCAATCTGCCGAGAAAAGAAAGACGGTCTTATTTGTTGATAAAATTGTTCTTCTGTTTGTAATTTTTCCATTATAACTACCCCCTGTATATTAATCATATGACAATTTTAGATCACCATATTTAATCCAGCCTTTGGAGCGCATCCATTCAGATACTCCTAAACTAATTAAGGCAGGACCGATAATATGAACCACTAAAATCATGAGAAAGACGGGAAATGTGAAACCCATCATCTGAAATGTCATAATTTGTCCGACTAATCCAGATGTCCCCATACCTGCGCCCGAAGCATTATTCGTCATTTGAAACCACACGACTCCAATTGGTGCCATAATGATCGATGCGATTGATGGCGGAATCACAAGTAAAGGTTTCTTAAGTATATTGGCAATTTGAAGCATAGACGTTCCAATCCCCTGTGCCAATAAACCACCAACTCCATTTTCTCTGAAGCTACTTACTGCAAATCCAACCATTTGTGCCGAACAACCAATGACCGCAGCACCGGCTGCTAGACCATCTAATGATAGCATCACCGCAATCGCTACACTAGAAATAGGAGCTGTTAATGCCCAGCCCATCAGTAAAGAAACGATGATACCCATAATAAAAGGCTGTTGTGTCGTTGACCAGTTAATCACTTCACCTAATCCAGTCATTAAAGTATCAATAGGTGGACCAATAAATTTGCCTACCATATATCCTACCATAATCGTCAATAAAGGTGTTAAGATAATGTCTACTCTTGTTTCTTTAGAAATCAATTTTCCAGCTTCTGTCGCAAATAGCACACTGATATAAGCCCCCACTGGACCACCTAAACTATAGCCGAAAGCACCAGCAAATAATGATGAAAATAGAACAAGTGGTGGAGCCTGTAAACTGTAGCCAATGGCAACACCTATCGCACCCCCAACAATTTTCCCATCCATTGCAAAAGCACCAATTTCTAATAAAAATAAACTAAGTTCAGATTCGCCAAAAAAAGAACCTATTTGTTCTCCAATTGTATTTACAATAAGTCCAATAATAAGTGATGAAAATAGACCAAGTGCCATATAGCTTAAGCCTGTTATAAAATACGTATGTGCTGATATTTTTACATTTTTTCTATTTAGAAATGTTCTCATAACTCATTCCCCCTTTTAATTCTTATTTATTTTACACTAAGTTTATACACCTGACAAGACAGATGTCAAAAACAAAAAACTCAGCTAACTTGAATTGAATGAATTTATTCGACTCAAGTTAACTGAGGCTATGCAATCATATTTAGTAACTATTCTTCAAGTTCGTGAAACTCTATTGAATTAATCATCTTAACGATTTCAATAAAATCTTCTTCTAATTGATCGAGTGGTGCTTGGGTCGTTATTCTAACCCCGCCAATACCAACTTGTAATTCAAAGTCTCGATCCATCTCAGCAACTTTCACATATGCAAATTGATCTTCATCCTGATAACTTTCCAATAAATCATATTGATCGCTTGCCTTCTCGGCCAAATAAAAGGCTTCACTTGATGTATCTTCTAATCTATTATAAAACAAAATATAGGTTTGATCTTGATCTTTAAAGATCAAATTACTATCAGATTCCTCAATAACCGTGTACTGCTCAGGAAAATATATATTAAAGTTGTCAAATTCTTCATTTGGCTCTAAAGGTTGACTATTAAATGCCGTTTCAATAGTTTCTCTAATATTTTCTAATGTTTCTTCTTCTGATAAACCACAGCCACTAGCAAACAAAGGTAAACTACTAATGAAGATGAGGCTTATTCCTCTTTTTAACATAAGCGACCCCTTTCTTGTTGAAATAATCTATTCCCATGATACTACGAAATTTTAGAATTACAAGGGGGGGCATTTAAGTTGGTGAACTTTAAATAGATTACCATTTATCGGTTAGTTAATCTGACTTTGCAAACATATATTGACCTTTTAATTGCTTGACAATATGTTCAAACATTGTCCTTCTACTCAATTCATTGTTGGTTAAAATACCAATTGCCCCTTCGTTTTGACGAACATTAATCTTACTGGCATATTGATCAATAATATCGCCCAACTCCAGCCCTTCTTGCAGTGACTCAGCAATAGATTCAGGCAATGGGATCCTTGCACCACTCGCAATGTAAATCAATCCTTTTGGGTCAACTAGTGCACCCCAATTACATAAAAGGGATTGTCCATTAAGTTGCATAACACCACCCTCTAAACCAATTCCAATCACATTTCCGCCTGATTCTTGACAATGTTTTGCTCGATTTATCGAGCCGGTTAACGTTTCCTGATCACTAAGTGGTTGATTTGAAACACCAGAAGGAGCCGCTTGACCCATCACATTGGTATCAGGGAAAACCTGTCTAACAGCCGTTAGTTTCGCTTGATTTTGTGAACCAACAATTATCTTTGTATCCATTTATATTAAGCTCCTTCTTTGGTACATTGGAAATGTTATTTTTTAAGCATTATTTCTTATTTGCTCAACCATATTGGCATCTGTCTGTTTAACTAGCTTAACGATTAATTCTTTAGCTGCTGCATAATCATCAACATGGATAATCGAAGCATGGGTATGGATATAACGTGAACAGATACCAACAACCGCTGAAGGTACACCATCATTTGTTAAGTGAACTCGACCTGCATCTGTTCCACCTTGAGAAATAAAATATTGATATGGGATTTTATTTGTTTCGGCAATATCTAAGACAAATTCACGCATTCCTTTATGAGTAATCATAGATCGGTCAAAAATACGTAACAAAGCACCTTTACCAATCTGTCCAAATTCTTTATCATCTCCCGACATATCATTGGCAGGCGATGCATCAAGTGCATAAAAGATATCTGGCTTGATCATATTAGCTGCAACTTGGGCACCACGTAAACCTACCTCTTCTTGAACGGTCGCTCCTGAATACAGTTGATTAGGAAGCTCTTCATCAGCCAATGCTTTCAACAATTCAATAGCTAGTCCACAGCCATAACGATTATCCCATGCTTTAGCTAGGATCTTTTTCTCATTGCTCATTGGCGTAAAAGGAGTCACGGGAACGATCGTTTGCCCTGGTCTAATTCCAATTTCTTTCGCATTCTCTTCATCATCTGCACCGACATCAATTAACATATTTTTAATTTCCATTGGCTTGGCTCTTTGTTCTGGCGTCAAGTTATGAGGAGGAATAGAACCAATCACTCCTATAACAGGTCCAGCATCTGTCATAACTTGTACACGCTGGGCTAACATGACTTGATTCCACCAACCTCCTAAAGGTTGGAATTTAATCATCCCATTCTTGGTAATTTGAGTGACCATAAAGCCGACCTCATCCATATGACCGGCAACCATGACCTTAGGTCCTTCTCCTTTTCGTACTCCAAATACACCACCCAAACGATCTTGGATCATTTCATCCGAATATTTTTCTAACTCTGTTCGCATATATTGACGAACTAAATGTTCGTTGCCCGATGCTCCTTGTAACTCTGTCAAAGTCTTAAACATATCCATTGTTTCTTGCTTCATTATGTATAACCTCCATTTATTTCACTGTATATTTATTGTAACGAAAGATAACTTTCATTTCCACTCTAAAAAAGTTTCATTCTAAGAAGCACTTGCAGTTATACTTTTTTTGGTATTATAGAATAGGTTCAAATATATTGTTTATCATATTAGTAAATGAAGTGGAGCTTGCAGCCAGTTATACTGCGATAAAACGAAACTTCAATTAGTAGGCGTTAGGTCTACAGGATGTAGGTCATGTAGATGTTGTCACAAATCTTTTCGGCGGGACGAGTAACCGCAAATCACTTCGGTGGGACGAGTAACCGCAGTCCCAGTCCCAGGATGTGACGGTTTTAGTCTGCGTTCCCTTTACTCCGACTGATGGTGACTCAGAATGAGTAAGCCACTTATTCTTGCACTACCAAAGAAATAAAAGATTTTATCGGCGATAATATAAATAAAACGACGGCATTCACCGTAAAGACTTGACGATAAGCCAAGTTTTTCTAACGAGGCAAATACTTGGTAGCTTTCCTTAATGCGATTACTCGCTCTATTGAAACTCATTGTTTCCCTGAGCTTACCGGCGAGTACCTGTATTAAATAAATCCAGTTTCTCTGAACGTCTTAAAAAACTATTCTATTGAATAGATTTCTAAACTGAAATTTTATCCTTTTAATGTCGAACCCATTTTCCTATTAAAGAAAAATAATGTATACTAGCATTAACTTTAATAATCGAGGTGAATTGAATGAATTGGAGGAAAGTGCTAGGCGCACTGGGTATCGGTGTTGCTATTGGCTACTTTGTTAAAACAAAAATAAGTGAAATGCCTGTTCAACCAGAACAAGCACTTAAACTTGCCAAAGAAAAATTTAAAGAAGGCGGGGCAGTAAGCGGCTCCTGGATTTATATGAAAAGTGAAGAATTAAACCTACATGGTTTGAATTATCTTGTTTATCGTGGTGGAATCACCCGAACCATTAATGATGCTAATCAACAATTTGAATTTTATGTTGATGCATATACGGGTACAATTATTTCAACTGAGAAGACAAGCAGTATCATATAACAGCTAAGGTAAAATAGTGTTTTTCTAAATCTTTATGATGAAAAGACTGATTTTATATTTATCTGGCTATCTACAAAGTGTTATATTTTTCGATCATTTATGACTCGCAGGATTAAAGACGAAATGAAAACTAAAACGTCAGAAATTTATTCCCCGCTTTTAATGTGTTTAGGCTATTATTTTAAAGGTTGTTTAGCTCCTTAATAGCATACCAAACCATTAAAAGTGGGCTTTTATTTTTGAGATTTTACCTTTTTCAATAGTCTCTTAAAGCTGGTTAGCTTTCTCGTTCATAAACAAAGAGGTAACCACTTTATGTCTGATTACCTCTTTTTTAGATTTTTTCGCTTTATTTTGGAAATCTCGCACGACAGCGATAAATAGACTGGCCTTTTGAAGAAAATTTCTCTTCATACTCTGTCATTACATTTGTTGGATCATTTAAATGATGTAGGTCTAAACATACTTCATCTAAAACCAATCCAAACTGTGAAAAACTTATTAAACTGTATTCAAATAGAGCTTTGTTGTCTGTCTTTAAAACGATCTCTCCATCTGTTTTTAGAATTTTTTGATACTGCCTCAAAAAGGACTTAAAGGTTAAACGTCTCTTTTCATGCCTATTCTTTGGCCATGGGTCAGAAAAGTTCAAATAAATTCGATCGAGTTCATTTTCAGTAAATATTTCCGTTAAATCTTTGGCATCATCATTGATTAATTTCACATTATCAGGAGCTAGTTCAACTACTTTCTGAACAGCTGACACGATAACACTTTTAGCGACTTCAATCGCAATAAAATTAATTTCAGGATGTTGTTTAGCCATTCCCGTAATAAATTGTCCTTTCCCTGCCCCAATCTCCAAATGAAGTGGCTGCTCTTGTTTAAATCGTGATTGCCAACTTCCCTTATTTGCAGCAGGCTCCAATTCAACATATGAGGTTTGTTCATTTAAATAATCATCAGCCCAAGGCTTATATCTAGCACGCACAAGCATTACTCCTTTGTTTTAATCCGCTAACATGAACAAATCAGTGAGAGAATTAACCTACCCACTGATTCGCTATATCTTTATTTGCATAATCGGACAGTATAAAACGAAACCATTGTTGCTCCGAGTTTTACGGACGGTTATCTGTGATAAAATTTTATAAATGATAGAATAAGTAAAATGAGGACCCCTACTGTAAAGGCTTGGCGATAGGCCAAGATATTCTAATAATCAAGATAGGCATTTGCTCGTCTTAAGATTTTTTCAAGTTGCAGAATTTTCTCATTAAAAGCAGCTAAATTTATCTCACAATCTAGCTCCATAATCAGTCCATAGATCATATACCAATGAATTCTTATATATAATGAGTCATTCCCCTTAACTCCATAATTGGTTAACCATTTTTCCCATTCATGTTCTTGAATATAACGATTGAAAAGCATAGCTAAATCAAGTGCTGGATCAGCGATCTCTGCATTATCCCAATCGATTAAATACAATTGTCCCTTATTCGTTACAAGCCAATTATTATGATTCAAATCACAGTGACAAACAACGGGTTTAATATTTATAACCACAGCTAATTGCTCTTTCATCCAATTCAATGCACGGTTAACAACCATTGAACAAAAAATATCAGGATTCTCTTGAATTAATTGGTCTAATTCATGATAAAGAGTAATTGGATATAATGGTTTTTTTCCCATCCTTGTCAACATATCTAGTAATTCCGTTGAATGATGGATGCGTCCCAACAGCTCAGCCACTTTGGGATGCTGAATAACCTCTGGAATCATTTCTCTACCATCAAGCCATTCTTGAGCTGTAATCACATCGCCATTTTCTAACCTCTTCGTCCAAATTAATTTAGGAACAATTCCTTGTGCGGAAAGAACAGCTAAAAAGGGTGAGGAGTTTCTCTTCAAGAATAAACGCTTGTGGCTTGATTGAGCATAATAGGCTTCCCCAGTTGAACCACCCGCTGATTTTATTATCCAATCTTCTCCTAGTATATTTTGCACAGGAATTCCCCTCACTTTCTTGCATTTCAAATTTTCCATTAAAAATGGTGACAATAAGCCAATTTTATTTTTTGATCTTCTTTAAGCTTAACTCATTTATTGTGAAAAGATCAATGGGTAATTTTATCCTTATTCAATCAAACAGCCGATAAGATCTTAAAGACGCTCTTATGAATATTAGAAAATCGCTTAAGCCTTAAAGCGGAAACCTTAGTTTGCCTTATACGATCCTCACACCGATAAAGTCTTATAATATAAATAAAGTTAGGTCTTACTAAGATTTATCATCTTCTGTACGGTCCCATTCTGGTCGATTAACAGCAACCGTATCAGAATATTTTAATAAAGCATCAGCCACTTTTAATTGTTGATGTTTTAAGGGTGAGGTAAATTGACGTTGTTTTTGAAGCCATTCTTCATGTTTGTCACGATCGATAAATTCTGTTTGAAACGGTTCTAAATGGAAATTGATCTTATTTGTTCTTGATAAAACAATTTTTTTGATCGGCATGTCGAGTTTTTGGTGATCTAAAACAGCCGATACAATTTTAGCTGACCGTTTCAATGATAGCATTGGACTTAAAAATTTAGTTTGGATATTATTTTGCTCACTAAACCACGATCGATCATCACCAACAATGATCGTGTGTTCTGATGGTCGCTCAACTAATTTAATCACGTTGATTTCAACTGGCGTGATCATAATAAGATCAGCATCAACCACTGCTTTCTTTAGCTTAAATATCGGCTTGTACATAAACAAATATGTATCAGGGAAACGTTGCAAAAAATATTTAAGGACTAAGTCATCATAATAAAGCCGATCTAAAAAAGACATTTCACTTAATGTTGTTGAAGCCCAATTTAATTGAAATTGGTAAATAGAATCTAAGAAAAATTGTTTTAACTGCTCCTCTGTTTGTGGTAATGGATGCTCAGGATAATCGACTTCTATTTCTTCACGTTTATTAAAAAATTCCCTCCATTTTTCAAGAAAAGAAGGTTGAGTACTCTCCTCATCAGGGTTTTCTAAATAGAAGGTTTCTTGTTTTGCTTCCCACATGCTAAATAAATTTTTCCAATTTTCATGTTTTAGACGCAGATATTGACTTGGATAATGAAAGATATCGCGTTGATATCGTGAAATATAGTTCTCCAATTTGATTAATTGTCCCATGGTTTACAACACCTCATCTATATTGAGCTTATCAAAAGACAGAGTAACTTCTCTTTTATTATATCGGATTAGTTTAAGAATTTGTAAAATTTCAACCAGATAGCTAGCCAGATTAAATAGAAAGGTGTAAAATGACACTAAAGAGATTCAGTAACACCACAATTCTAATGTTTTTATTAAGGAGTGGTTTTTTGAGTCAACCGACAACAAGGATGCTTACTCGTATCAAGGCTGTTTATTTATTTATCCGAAAGCATGGTCCAGTGACAACTTCAGAAATTGCTGCAGAATTTGATATCACTGATCGAACGGTTCAAAGGGATTTAAACATTCTTGCCTATAACGGTCTTGTTAGAAGTCCCAGTAGAGGAAAATGGGACATTACAAAAAAGAAAGTTAAGATTTCGTAATACCATTGTTTATGATTTGTCATGCTGACATTTGCCGTCAGCTTATTTTTTTGCATAGTATTATTTGAGCTGCTTTAGATAAGTAATTTCTGCTTCGCTTAAACGTCGATATTCTCCTTTTTTCAGTTCCTCATCTAATTTCCACCCTGCGATTGCGATTCGTTTTAAATAAAGTACGCGCTTGCCAATAGATTCAAACATTCTCTTCACTTGATGAAACTTGCCCTCAGTTATCGTTAACTCAATCTCAGAATTGGATCCAGTTTCTAAAATCACTAAATCAGCTGGCTTTGTTTGATAACCATCATCAAGTATGAGTCCTTGCTTAAAAGCCAATTGATCTTCTTCTGTGACTTCTTGATCAATTTTTGCAAAATATGTTTTACCGATATCATTTTTAGGAGATAACAAATGATGGGCTAGTTTCCCATCATTTGTTAATAATAGCAATCCTTCTGTATCTTTATCTAATCGGCCAACTGGAAATGGAGCTTTTAGCTGATCACTTGATCTTAATAAATCCAAGACTGTTTTTTCCTTGAAATCCTCCGTTGCACTAATTACGCCTGCGGGCTTATGAAGCAAGTAGTAAACGAACTCTTCATAAATCACTTGGTCACCATTGACAAAAATGGCATCACCTTCAGGATTAACATGTTCTTTCCCTATTCTAATCACTTGGTCATTCACTGTGACTTGACCCAATTTTAATAATTGTTTAACCTCTTTCCGACTTCCATAGCCAGAATTAGAGAGTAGCTTATCTAAACGCAATTGATCTCATCCTATCCTCTCTTTAATAATCGATCCAAGAACCGAATCCTACCACCGATTATATGTTCAAGCAGTGTTGAACGATAACTAAACCACAAATAAACTCCTGCACCAGATACAACCGTGATAAGTAAGATTATAATATTAGCCATTCGTCCATCATTATATGTGATGAAAAAGCTTAAAATATATCTCATAATGACGACTGCTATCGTCATAAAAGTACAGAAAATACCCATTAAAATAGAACGCTTGATCAACTGCTTTAACGGAAATTGGATAGCTGTTTTTATACACCATAAATTAGCAATTACAGTTACTAATGAAGCAACACCGGTCATAATCACAGCACCCTCCGGTCCAAACCAATGCATAAAAGGAACATTAAAGATACTTTTTAATACAAGACCTAAAAGTAAGCTATAGATCGCAAACCGTTGTTGGTTAATACCTTGCAGAATCGACGCAGTGACAGTAAATAAGGCGAAAAATAAAGCGACCGGTGCATACCAACTTAAGAGATGACCGTTCAAATCAATGTACTCATTTATTGAATAAAAGGCACCCCAGATTTCATTAGCTAATAATGACATTCCAATAACCGCTGGTAAAATTAACAGCATAATGATCTGCAATGACTGATTAATTTGGCGAAAAAGTGATTCATGATCACGATCAACAAATGACTTGGTTAAGGTCGGCAAGGCAGCTAAAGACGTCCCTGTAGCCAATGTAATTGGAATCATAATTAATTTATGACCATAGAGATTAATATTTGAAAAGCCATGATCAATAATCGCTTGATCATATCCCAAATTCATTAAAGTCCTTGTAAAAGTTATCGCATCAATTTGTTGATATAATGGTATCGCTAATCCAACAAAAACAAACGGACCGGCGTAGCTAAACAATTCGCTAAATAATTCTCGTGTTGATAATGTTGTGCGTTTTACCTGTTGCTGTTCAACATAGACATCAAGATGTCGCTTTCTATTGTTCCAATACCAGATCAAAATCAAAGCAGATGCTACAGCACCGATAAAAGTTGAGAAGGTTGCAAATCCTACTGCTGTTGTAATTGTACCCCCAAACACATTGATCACGACATAAACAGAGATCAATAAGAAAGCAACTCTTACGATCTGTTCAATAACCTGAGAAATCGCAGTTGGTCCCATTGATTGATGACCTTGAAAAAAACCACGTGTTATACCCATGGGCGGGATAATTAACAAGGCAAAGCTGACCATTCTAATTACCATAGCAACATCAGCCACTGTTATCCCTTCAGAGTTCTCTGGAATATAAATTCTAGCTAATAAATTAGCACCAAAAAATAGAATAGTAAATGCGACAATCCCAGTTATAGCCATTAAACGTAAAGCTAATTTGTACATGTAACGACTTGTCTGATAATCGCCTAATGAATTATACTTTGCAATAAATTTAGAAACAGCTGATGGAATACCAATTGTCGATAAGCTAATGAATATGGTATAGGGACCATAGGCTAAGCCATATAATTTTCCTCCGGCTGCACCTACTAATGTTTCAAAAGGAATCGTATAAATCATCCCTAGAAATTTTGAAATAAATATTGCTGACGTTAATAAAACCGTCCCGCGAATCATTGTGTTTTTTGACATAATTTCACCTTTATTCTTTTTCGACTTTCTTATCATTTTAGTTTTTTCTTTGACAACTCTATTCATTTTAACATATATTCTACTTTATAGATGGATACTAAACAATCAATAACCCGTTTTATTTTATTAAAGAAAGGAAGAAATAAATGGAATATGATGTAGCTATTATTGGAGGCGGACCATCAGGATTGATGGCTGCCATTGGAGCAGCCGAACAAGGCGCTCGAACAATTTTAATAGAAAAAGGAAATAAATTAGGTAATAAATTGGCAATATCAGGTGGTGGACGATGTAATGTAACGAGTCGTTTACCTAAAGAAAAAATAATTGAACATATTCCTGGTAATGGACAATTCCTTTATAGTGCGTTCTCTGTTTTTGACAATGAGGATATCATTGATTTTTTCGAAAATTTAGGTGTTAAATTAAAAGAAGAAGATCATGGACGAATGTTTCCAGCTAGCAACTCAGCAAAAGATGTCGTTCAAGCCTTACTGACAAAGTTAGAGCAATTAAATGTTAAAGTGATGACCAATACTTCCGTCATGGCACTTGATTATGGTATAGACTTACATACTGTTATCTTAGCGAATCAAACGAAGATTAATGCAAAATCAATTGTGATTGCAGTTGGGGGCAAGGCTGTCCCCTACACTGGCAGTACCGGAGATGGTTATCCTTGGGCAAAAAAAGCCGGTCATACTATTACTGATCTCTATCCAACAGAAGTACCCTTATTATCAAATCAATTATTTATTAAAGAAAAAACACTCCAAGGATTAGCATTACGAGATGTCTGCTTAACTGTTAAAAATAAAGCAAATAAACAGATTATTTCACATCAAATGGACATGTTATTTACCCATTTTGGCATATCTGGTCCTGCCGTTTTAAGATGCTCACAGTTTGTTGTTAAATTGCTAAATCAAGATCATCAGCAGGTCAGTGTTTATATTGATGCTATACCTGACCAAAATAAAGAGCAATTATACGAAATTTATCGTCAATTAATTAACGAGTCAGGAAAAAAATCAATTAAAAATGTCTTGAAAGGTATTGTACCTGAGCGATATTTATTATTTATTTTAGAAAAAAATAACATTAATCCAGAGCTTAAGTGTGCTAATTTTTCACAAGAACAACTTCGTGCTATCATCAAAGATTTAAAAGAGTTTGAAGTAATTATTCACGGGAGCTTACCCATTGAAAAAGCATTTGTTACCGGTGGCGGCATTTCAATAAAAGAAATTGTCCCAACAACGATGGCCTCCAAGTTTGTCGAGCGACTATTTTTTTGTGGAGAAATACTAGATATTCATGGTTATACTGGTGGTTATAATATCACCGCTGCTCTCGTCACTGGAAGATTAGCTGGTCAAAATGCAGCTTGGCAAATGTCAATTTAAAAATGGGTTACAATAAGTAAAAACTCACATTCGCACGCTTTTTTGGGTGATGACGTAATAATATTGCTATACAATTTTATCTCACCTTAAACTGACCGATTGACTTAAGGCGCTCTTATCTATCGTATCGTCAACACTAGCATTCTTTATCTATCGTAAGTCTTCCACTTCAAATATTCTAGGTGAGAATGAACTATAATAAATAGAGAGCAGAAAATCAATTGCCAATAACACATTGATTTGTTCGGAAGCCGTTTTTTATCACTCTAATATTATTAAAGAATTTTATTGTAAAAATTAAAAACCTCAAGAATTTGTTATCTTGAGGTTTTTATATAGCTTAGCGACGTCCTACTCTCGCAGGGAAAACCCAACTACCATCGGCGCTGAAGAGCTTAACTGCTGTGTTCGGTATGGGAACAGGTGTGACCTCTTCGCTATTGTCACTAAATCAACATATTCATTTGTTCAGGTCATACCCTGAAAACTAGATAAGAAACGCATCGGACAAGTCAAATCATATAATCCAGCTTCACTGACCCAGCAGCGGTGTTGCTAAACGGTCGGTTCAGCCTTTTGGTATTAATCTAGCTCTGTCATCCAACAACTGGGTGTCTTCGCCTATCGCCCTACGATAAGTCATCAACGATTTACTCTCGTTCATCTTGATTCCTTTATCTCAGTTGATAGCCTCCAGCCACTGCGTTGTTAAACGGATGACTCCGCTTTTTAATTTAGTTAAGTCCTCGATCGATTAGTATTCGTCAGCTTCACATGTCACCATGCTTCTACCTCGAACCTATCTACCTCATCGTCTCTGAGGGATCTTACTCTAATGATGGGAAGTCTCATCTTGAGGGAGGCTTCATGCTTAGATGCTTTCAGCACTTATCCTTTCCATACGTAGCTACCCAGCCATGCTCCTGGCGGAACAACTGGTACACCAGCGGTATGTCCATCCCGGTCCTCTCGTACTAAGGACAGCTCCTCTCAAACTTCCAAACGCCCACGACGGATAGGGACCGAACTGTCTCACGACGTTCTGAACCCAGCTCGCGTACCGCTTTAATGGGCGAACAGCCCAACCCTTGGGACCGGCTACAGCCCCAGGATGCGATGAGCCGACATCGAGGTGCCAAACCTCCCCGTCGATGTGGACTCTTGGGGGAGATAAGCCTGTTATCCCCGGGGTAGCTTTTATCCGTTGAGCGACGGCCCTTCCATACGGCACCGCCGGATCACTAAGCCCGACTTTCGTCCCTGCTCGACTTGTCGGTCTCGCAGTCAAGCTCCCTTCTGCCTTTACACTCGTTGAATGATTTCCAACCATTCTGAGGGAACCTTTGGGCGCCTCCGTTACTTTTTGGGAGGCGACCGCCCCAGTCAAACTGCCTGCCTGACACTGTCTCCGAACCGGATCACGGTCCTGGGTTAGAAGGTCAACACCCTCAGGGTGGTATCCCACCGGCGCCTCCACGTAAGCTAGCGCTCACGTTTCAACGGCTCCCACCTATCCTGTACAAAGGATGCCGACATTCCATATCAGGCTACAGTAAAGCTCCACGGGGTCTTTCCGTCCTGTCGCGGGTAATGCGCATTTTCACGCATAGTATAATTTCACCGGGTCTCTCGTTGAGACAGTGCCCAAGTCGTTGCACCTTTCGTGCGGGTCGGAACTTACCCGACAAGGAATTTCGCTACCTTAGGACCGTTATAGTTACGGCCGCCGTTCACTGGGGCTTCAGTTCAACGCTTCGCTGACGCTAACGCATCCCCTTAACCTTCCAGCACCGGGCAGGTGTCAGCCCCTATACTTCGCCTTTCGGCTTCGCAGAGACCTGTGTTTTTGCTAAACAGTCGCTTGGGCCTTTTCACTGCGGCTTCTCATGCAAGAAGCACCCCTTCTCCCGAAGTTACGGGGTCATTTTGCCGAGTTCCTTAACGAGAGTTCTCCCGCTCACCTTAGAATTCTCATCTCGCCTACCTGTGTCGGTTTGCGGTACAGGCACCTGTGTCCTGGCTAGAGGCTTTTCTTGGCAGTGTGAAATCGGGAACTTCAGTACTTGATTTCCTTCCCCATCACCACTGGTCATTAGGTCAGACGGATTTGCCTATCTGACTGACTCATGGCTTGGGCGCGCTCTTCCAATCGCGCGCTTTCCCTATCCTTCTGCGTCCCCCCCTTGCTCTTAACGGCCACGAGGTGGTACAGGACTATCCACCTGTTGTCCATCGCCTACGCCTGTCGGCCTCGGCTTAGGTCCTGACTAACCCTGAGTGGACGAGCCTTCCTCAGGAAACCTTAGGCTTTCGGTGAAGAAGATTCTCACTTCTTTTTCGCTACTCATACCGGCATTCTCACTTCTAAGCGCTCCACCAGTCCTCTCGGTCTGACTTCTCAGCCCTTACAACGCTCTCCTACCATTGTTCAACGAACAATCCGTAGCTTCGGTGATACGTTTAGCCCCGGTACATTTTCGGCGCAGCGTCACTCGACCAGTGAGCTATTACGCACTCTTTCAATGATGGCTGCTTCTAAGCCAACATCCTGGTTGTCTGGGCAACGCCACATCCTTTTCCACTTAACGTATACTTGGGGACCTTAGCTGACGGTCTGGGTTGTTTCCCTCTCGACTATGAACCTTATCACCCACAGTCTGACTCCCAAGGATATATCTCTGGCATTCGGAGTTTGACTGAATTCGGTAACCCGGTAAGGGCCCCTCGTTCAATCAGTGCTCTACCTCCAGAATACATGCCTTGAGGCTAGCCCTAAAGCTATTTCGGAGAGAACCAGCTATCTCCGTGTTCGATTGGCATTTCACCCCTACCCACACCTCATCCCCGCATTTTTCAACATACGTGGGTTCGGGCCTCCAGTCAGTGTTACCTGACCTTCACCCTGGACATGGGTAGATCACACGGTTTCGGGTCGACGACCCTTTACTCTAAACGCCCTATTCAGACTCGCTTTCGCTGCGGCTTCACCTTTTCCGGTTTAACCTTGCAAAGAATCGTCACTCGCCGGTCCATTCTACAAAAGGTACGCCGTCACCCATTAACGGGCTCCGACTACTTGTAGGCACACGGTTTCAGGTTCTCTTTCACTCCCCTCCCGGGGTGCTTTTCACCTTTCCCTCACGGTACTGGTTCACTATCGGTCACTAGGGAGTATTTAGCCTTGGGAGATGGTCCTCCCGGATTCCGACGGAATTTCTCGTGTTCCGCCGTACTCAGGATCCACATCGGAGAAAATCACTTTTCCACTACAGGGCTCTTACCTTGTCTCGCGGACCTTTCCAAGTCGCTTCGTGTAAATGATTTCTTTCTCACTCCATGTGATGTGTCCTACAACCCCAAGAAGCAAGCTTCTTGGTTTGGGCTCGTTCCGTTTCGCTCGCCGCTACTCAGGAAATCGCTTTTGCTTTCTCTTCCTCTGGGTACTGAGATGTTTCAGTTCCCCAGGTCTGCCGCATTTAACCTATGGATTCAGTTAAATGCTCTACTCCATAACGAGTAGAGGGTTCCCCCATTCGGATATTCCCGGATCTTTGCTTACGTACAGCTCCCCGAGACATTTCGGTGTTCGTCCCGTCCTTCTTCGGCTCCTAGTGCCAAGGCATCCACCGTGCGCCCTTTCTTACTTAACTAAGTTGCGTTTGCACGCTTTACAGTAAAAAAGACTTGTTCTTACTTGATTTGATGTCTTGTCATATTTCTTATCTAGTTTTCAAGGTACAATACTTGCTTGAGAGATTGATCTCTCAAAACTGAACCAAACAACACATGTGTTAAGTATCATCTAAACTCAAGTTAGATGTTCCTATTAATCAGTCTAGCTCTGATTTTCCTTAGAAAGGAGGTGATCCAGCCGCACCTTCCGATACGGCTACCTTGTTACGACTTCACCCCAATCATTGGCCCCACCTTCGGCGGCTGGCTCCCATAGGGTTACCTCACCGACTTCGGGTGTTGCTAACTCTCGTGGTGTGACGGGCGGTGTGTACAAGACCCGGGAACGTATTCACCGTGGCATGCTGATCCACGATTACTAGCGATTCCGGCTTCATGCAGGCGAGTTGCAGCCTGCAATCCGAACTGTGAAGGGTTTTCTGGGATTGGCTTCACCTCGCGGCTTCGCTGCCCTTTGTACCCTCCATTGTAGCACGTGTGTAGCCCAGGTCATAAGGGGCATGATGATTTGACGTCATCCCAACCTTCCTCCGGTTTGTCACCGGCAGTCATCTTAGAGTGCCCAACTGAATGCTGGCAACTAAGGTTAAGGGTTGCGCTCGTTGCGGGACTTAACCCAACATCTCACGACACGAGCTGACGACAACCATGCACCACCTGTCACTTATGTCCCCGAAGGGAAAGCTTTATCTCTAAAGCGGTCATAAGGATGTCAAGACCTGGTAAGGTTCTTCGCGTTGCTTCGAATTAAACCACATGCTCCACCGCTTGTGCGGGTCCCCGTCAATTCTTTTGAGTTTCAGCCTTGCGGCCGTACTCCCCAGGCGGAGTGCTTAATGCGTTAACGCCAGCACTAAGGGGCGGAAACCCCCTAACACCTAGCACTCATCGTTTACGGCGTGGACTACCAGGGTATCTAATCCTGTTCGCTCCCCACGCTTTCGCACCTCAGCGTCAGTTACAGACCAGAGAGTCGCCTTCGCCACTGGTGTTCCTCCACATCTCTACGCATTTCACCGCTACACGTGGAATTCCACTCTCCTCTTCTGTCCTCAAGTTCTCCAGTTTCCAATGACCGCTTACGGTTGAGCCGCAAGATTTCACATCAGACTTAAAAAACCGCCTGCGCGCGCTTTACGCCCAATAATTCCGGACAACGCTTGCCCCCTACGTATTACCGCGGCTGCTGGCACGTAGTTAGCCGGGGCTTTCTCGTTAGGTACCGTCAAGGTACGAGCAGTGACTCTCCTACTTGTTCTTCCCTAACAACAGAACTTTACGATCCGAAAACCTTCTTCGTTCACGCGGCGTTGCTCCGTCAGACTTTCGTCCATTGCGGAAGATTCCCTACTGCTGCCTCCCGTAGGAGTCTGGGCCGTGTCTCAGTCCCAGTGTGGCCGATCACCCTCTCAGGTCGGCTACGCATCGTTGCCTTGGTGAGCTGTTATCTCACCAACTAGCTAATGCGCCGCGGGCCCATCTATCAGTGACAGCTTTAAGCCGCCTTTTATCCTCTCATTAGGTAATCAGAGGTCTTATCCGGTATTAGCTCGCGTTTCCGCGAGTTATCCCCGTCTCATAGGTAGGTTGCCCACGTGTTACTCACCCGTCCGCCGCTCGTTCCACCCTTTATCACTCCGAAGAGATCGAAAGGGTTTCACGCGCTCGACTTGCATGTATTAGGCACGCCGCCAGCGTTCATCCTGAGCCAAGATCAAACTCTCAATAATATTGAATGAGCATCTCTTCTACTCTGTTTTGAAGCACTAGCTTCTTCTTACTTCTTTACTTAACTTAATGGTTGTTTGGATTCAGTTTTCAAAGATCAATAGTTGCTATCTTATCTCGACAGCATAATAATTGTAGCATAAAACTCATCATTTTGTCAATCAAGATTTAATTTGAAGTTCTGTTGACAACAAGAAATATTCTACGTAGTTTTAATTCGAAAGTCAAGAGTTTTTTATATTTTTTTCAAATTAGTTGAACCTCTTTATTAACGAATTTAGATTCCACTTCGTTCACTGAACGAGCTCATCTTTTTTATCCATAGCAAAACTAGTTCACAATCTTAATTTCCATCTAGAGAAGCTGAGTAAAACTTCTATCCGATGTTTTGATTGAAATTGCAAGTCGAAAAGTGGGATAGGGAGCTTCCATTCAATATTTCAATCGAAATCGTAACCCAAAATGTTGGATAGAACCCTTCCATCCGACATCTTAAGCAAAATTCCAAGTCAAAAAACTGAATAGAAAGTATCAAACTTCCAGTATTGACAAAGAAAGAAGCTGTTGCACAATTTATTCTTCATTGCGCAACAGCTTCTTTTAATATTCACTCATCTATTTGTCATTATCGAATGAAGTGATGCTGATTTGGATAGAAACATTTGGATTATACATGCAATCTGAAATTCATTCACGAATTTCAGAATCTATACAACAAATATATGGTTTGTGCGAGATCAAGCAAAAAAGTCATTTAAATCATTAGCCAGTAAGTCTCCTTTTAAAGAGTCGTGTAAAAAGCCGTTGAATGACTTTTTCATTACACACTCCCATCTAGCCATCTTAATTGGCTACGATATTGACTAATTTTCCTGGTACAACAATAACCTTACGAATCGTTTTGCCGGCTATTTTTTCTTGAATGGTTTCATTTTCTAATGCTAATTTTTCTATTTCTTCTTTTGTAGCATTTTTATCAATCACCATTTTTGCTCTATTCTTCCCTAGAATTTGAACGACAATTTCTATTTCAGCTTCTACCAGTTTTGCTTCATCGTATTTTGGCCAACCTTGATAAGCAATGGTTTCATTAAAACCTAACTTACTCCAAAGCTCCTCTGCTAAATGTGGAGCGACTGGCGATAGTAGTTTCACAAAACCTTCAATATATTCTCTTGGTAATTCTTTTATTTTATAGGCTTCATTGATAAAAACCATCATTTGTGATATTGCCGTATTAAACTTCAGACTCTCAAAATTATCGGTAACCAACTTTACTGTTTCGTGATAAACTTTTTCAAGACTACTGTCGGCTGCATCGTTCACAATCTTATCTGTTAACGTGTTGGTTGTTTCATCAATCAATAAACGCCAGATTCGATCTAGAAAACGACGTGCTCCATCTAATCCTGTTTCTGACCATGCGATGGATGCATCAAGTGGTCCCATAAACATCTCATATAATCGTAATGTATCTGCTCCGTGACTTTCGATGATCTCATCAGGATTAACTACATTACCTTTGGATTTACTCATTTTTTCATTACCTTCGCCAAGAATCATTCCTTGGTTATAAAGCCTTTGGAAAGGTTCC